>JARLGT010000029.1 GCA_031292615.1 Coriobacteriia bacterium
AGAGCCACACGTGGCGCCAGGCGAGCAGCCAGAAGCCATCGTAGTTCCGGTATTCGATCGCAATCGAAGTGCAGTTCAGCCCGCCAAAGAACCCAACGCCGAGCAGCAACGCCACAGCGGCGAACGCCGCGCCTACGCTCGCGCGGTGCGAGCCCGCCGCGCGCGCGCCCTGGAACCATGCGATGCCCACTCCGGCGAGCACGAGCCAGGCGCCCGCTCCCACCGAGACGCGCGCCGCCGTGTCGCCCGATGGTGTGAGACGAACCGCTGCGGCGCCGGACGCAAAGAGCAGCGCGCCGAACGCCGCGATCGCTGCGACCAGCACGGCGAGGCCGCGCCAGCGCTGTGGAGCGAACGCAGCTGCGAGCGTGAGGAGTAACGTCGCGAGAAGTGCGCCGCCCCAGGCCCAGCCGGCCGAGGCGAACAGCGAAAGGCTCTGGCCGTTGACGATACGGTTAGCGCTGAACTCGACGAACGGCAGCAACGAACAGCCCACCAAGGCGATGACCGAGCCGCTGAGAGCGACTCGGTCAACCGCCTCGGCGGGCGATTCGGTAGAGCTGTGGGGGCCGGCGGCTATAGCCCGCGCTCCGTCACTACTTCACGAACCCGTTGGACTTGAGCCAGTCCGCCGCGACCGTCTTGGGGTCCTGGCCGTCAACGGCAACGGTCTTGTTCAGGCCCTGCAGCGTCGCCAAATCCAGCTTGGCGAAGACCGGGTCCAGCAGGCTCGGAATCTCGGGGTACTTGGTGATGACGCTTGTGAGGAAGATCGGAGCCGGCTGGTAGATCGGCTGGGCGCCCTTCGGGTCGGTCAGCACGACGAGGTTCAGCGCGCTGATCGTGCCGTCGGTGCCGTACGCCATCGCGCCGTTGACGCCACTCGTGCCTTGGGCTGCGGTCTTCTCGGGAAGCGCGGTGTCGCCCGTACCCACCTGAACCTTGTCGGCAGGCTTGACGGTGAAGCCGTAGGCCTTCTCGAACGCCGGAAACGCCACTGCGCTCGTGAAGAACTCCTGCGACCCAGCGATCTTGAACTTGCCGCCTCCGTTGATGTACTTCGCCAGGTCCTCGAGGCTGACAAGTTTGTTCGCATCGGCGAACGCCTTGGGAACCGCAACGGCCCACGTATTGTTTGCCGGTGCGGCGGCGAGCCATGTGATCGGAGTCGGCGACGCCGTGGCGTCCAGAGCCTTAGCTGTGTCGTACGTGAGCGTGGCGCTCTTGAGCACGGCCGGGTCGACTTGGACGTCGCTGTGCAGAGTGGTCGCTCCGTTGCCTGTGTACTCGGGATACACGTCGATCTGCTTGTCGATGAGCGCTTGGCGAACGACCTTGGTGGCACCCGTGCGCGTCTTGTCCACGACCGTGAAGCCGTTGGCCTTCAGCGTTTGCAGGATGATCTGACCCAGCAAGGCGCCCTCACCGTCGAGCTTGGAGCCCACGACGATCGGGCCCTTCTGGGCAGGAGCGGTCGAGGTCGATCCGGTTGTGCTGGCTGGCGGCGTGCTTGACGAGCACGCGGCGAGCAGCAGAGACAAAGTGGCGAGCGCGGCGAACACCGCGGCTGCGCCCTTCCAGTTCTTACGCATGAGAACCTCCATTGCGTATCTGGGCGACCGTGCGGTGTCCCCCCGGTCGCCGATGGCATGCAGGCAGTGTTCCCCACTGTCCCGTGCTGGTAATCCTATCCACTACTAGGTGCCCCAATTCGCACCGAGAGCATCGCATTAGGGGGCAAGTGGCACGGCGGCGCGCTGCGACATATCCTAGGGAGGTTGTGCCGCCTCGACCCGTGAATGGGAGTGCCACCTTGACCTCCTTCAACCTGATCGACCCCGCGCTCGCCCCCATCGCCGACAAGGTGCTCGCCGGCGAGCGCCTGTCCCGCGAAGACGGCGTGGCGCTCTACGCCAGCCACGACCTGCTCGGCATCGGGCAGATGGCCGACTCCGCTCGCAGGCGCATCAACGGCGAGCGCGTCTACTTCATGGTGAACCGCCACATCAATCCCACCAACATCTGCCGCAACCGCTGCAAGTTCTGTGCGTTCGCACGCAACGCCGATGAAGAGGGCGCCTACGAGATGACGCTCGACCAGGTCGCCAACGCGGCGGCCGAAGGTGCTGCCGACGGCGCCTACGAGATCCACATCGTCAGCGGCCTGCACCCTGACTGGAGCTATGAGTTCTACATCGACATGGTCGCTCGCACGCGTGCGGCCGTGCCCGACCACGTGATCGTGCAAGCGTTTACGGCAGTCGAGATCGAGCACATGGCGATCATCAGCGGCAAGACGACGCGCGAGGTGCTCTCCGACCTCAAGGCCGCCGGTCTCGACGCGCTGCCCGGCGGCGGCGCCGAGATCTTCAGCGAGCGCACGCGTGTTGCGGCGTGGGACAAGAAGACGAAGGGCGATGTTTGGCTTCGCATCCACGGCGAGGCCCACGAACTAGGCATCGCCACTAACTGCACGATGCTCTACGGCCACATCGAGACAGCCGAGGAAAGGGTCGACCACCTGATCCTCCTGCGCGAGCAGCAGGACCTGACCGGCGGCTTCCTCGCCTTCATCCCGCTCGCATTCCATCCTGCTAACACCGAGATGGCAGATCTGCCGTCCACGACGGGCTTCGACGATTTGAAGACGCTCGCCATCGCTCGCCTCATGCTCGACAACATCCCGCACGTCAAGGCGTTCTGGATCATGCTCGGCCTGAAGGTCGCACAGATCTCGACGGCGTTTGGCGTCGACGACCTGGACGGCACCGTGGTCGAGGAGCGCATCACGCACATGGCCGGCGCCACCACGCCCGAGGCGCTCTCGAAGGACGACCTCGTCGGCATGATCGAGGAGACCGGACACACCGCTGTGGAGCGCGACACGCTGTACCGCATCGTGAAGTTCTACAGCGACGAAGCCGAGGTGCCCGCGTGGAACGCCGGCCCGATCGGGGCCGCGCCACTCGTAGGCGTCTTCCCGAAGGCCGAGGCGTAGGGGCGAGACGACATGCAGAAGCCCCGGCTCGGTCACATCCAGTTCATCAACTGCCTGCCGCTCTACTATGGGCTGGTCAAGAACGACGTGCTTCTCGACGTCGACCTGATCAAGGCCAACCCGGCCGACCTTGCGGTCGACCTCGTCGCCGGCGAACTCGACATCGCGCCGATCCCGGCCATCGAGTACGCGCGCCACGCCGACGACCTGATGCTGCTTCCCGATATAGCGATCTCATCCGATGGCGAAGTCCAGTCGATCCTCCTCCTCTCCAAGCGCCCTGCCGAGCAACTCGGCGGGGCCACGGTGGCGCTCACGAACAGCTCGCGCACGAGTCAGGTGCTCGCGCGCATCCTGCTCGCGAAGCGCTGGGGCGTGGACGCCAGCTACATCGAGATGCCGCCGGACCTGCCCGCTATGCTGCGCGAGGCCGACGCCGCGCTCCTGATCGGTGACGACGCGCTCCGGGCGTACTGGGATAAGCCCGAAAAGCTGCTCGAGTACGACCTTGGCATCGAGTGGACGGCGTGGACGGGCCTCCCAATGGTCTACGCCGTTTGGGCCGTGCGCCGTTCCTTCGCCACCGAGCAGCCCAAAGCCACGGCCGCCGTGGTCGAGTCGCTCGGCCGTTCGCTCGATTACTGCCGAGGTCACCTCGACGACATCAGTGACTATGCGGCACGGTGGGAGCAGTTCCCCGCCGAGCACTTCCGCAGCTACTTCGATGCGCTACAGTTCCGTTTCGACCCACGGTACCGCGAGGGTCTGACACGCTACCTGACCGAGGCCGTCGCCATCGGTCAGCTCGATCGCGTGCCCGAGCTCCACGTCTTCGGAGAGGCCTGAGCCATGACCACTCCCGCACAAGCCGCATCCGCCTCGGCGCTCGCCTTCTCGGCGGCCAGCGGAGAGATCCGCCTCATGCGCGCACAGGCGCTGTTCCTGCTCGAGCACGGCGACCTGCTCACACTCGGGCAGGCGGCCAGCGCGATGCGGCGTCGGCTCGTGCCCGAGCCCGAGGTCACCTTCATCGTCGACCGCAACGTCAACTACACCAACGTGTGCGTGAGCGGCTGCAGCTTCTGCGCGTTTTACCGCGACGAGTCAGACGCCGACGCCTACGTCCTGACCCGTGAGGAACTCGCCGAGAAGGTAGCCGAGACCATCGCGCTGGACGGCACGGCCATCCTGCTGCAAGGCGGCATGCATCCACAGCTCGATATCGGCTGGTACGAGGGCATGCTGCGCGATATCAAGGCGGACAGCCCGAGTATCCACGTCCACGGCTTCGGCCCTCCAGAGATCGTGCATATCGCCCGCGTGAGCGGCATCAGCGTCGAGCAGACCCTGCGCCGTCTTCGCGACGCCGGCCTCGACTCGCTGCCCGGTGGTGGCGCCGAGATCCTCGTCGACCGCGTGCGCGACTACGTGAGCCCCAAGAAGGCCACGAGCGACGAGTGGCTCGACGTCATGCGCGAGGCACACAAACTCGAGATCTCGACCACGGCGACGATGATGTTCGGGGGCCTCGAGACGATCGAGGAGCGTGTCGAGCACTTCGCGCGCGTCCGCGACGTGCAAGACGAAGCCGTCGCCGCCGGTCACGTGGGCTTCCGTGCGTTCATCCCGTGGAGCTTCCAGCCCGGCAACACGGAGCTTGCCGAGGACGAGCTGGCGGCAAGCGGCATTCCAATGACCGCTGCTAGCGGCTACGAGTACCTGCGCACGCTGGCTGTCTCAAGGCTCTTTCTGGACAGCGTGCGCAACATCCAGGCGAGCTGGGTGACGCAGGGCGGCAAGATCGGCCAGGTCGCACTCGCATTCGGTGCCAACGACATGGGCTCCACGATGATCGAGGAGAACGTGGTCGCCGCTGCCGGCACGCGCTTCATGCTTGCCCGCGAGGAACTGGTGCGCCTCATTGACGATGCGGGTTACACTCCCGTCCAACGCGACACGCTCCACGGAGAAGTCCGGAGGTTTTAGGGTCGTGGACGAAGGCTTCCTCAGCTCACTTCTCAAGGCGGTCGAGGCCGTTGCCGCCGAGCTCGGCATCGAGGGTACGGGCGCGGGCGCGTCGACGCTCAGCCCCGCTTGGGCTCAGCTCGGCGCCCCTCCTGCGGTGCTTGCATCCGACCCGCACAAGGGCATCGGCGCGCTCCGCGATGCCGACCCGGCCTTCCAAATCGACGAGTTCCTCGTACACGTTGGCGAGATGTTCTCGGCGTATCACGAGGCACTCGACAAAGGCGATCTGGCGCCGGTGCGCCGCTTCGTCGATGAGGCCGCCTACGCGAAGCTTGAGCCGGCGGCCAAGGCCAGTCGACGCGCCGACGGTCCCCGCGCGCTGCGCGTGCAGGCGATCCGCCCCATCACCGCCAAGCACGAAGATGGGCTCGACCTCGTGCGCATCTTCATCACCGCCGAGCAGCCCGGGACAGACGAGTTGCTGTGCGAGTACTGGGAGCTCGTGCGGAATCGCGGCGTCTTGACCAAGCCGGGGCTCTCGATCACCAAGTGCCCCAACTGCGGGGGACCGGTCGACGGGCTCGACCCCACACGCTGCGCCTACTGCGGCACGAGGCTGGCAGATCCGGCGCTGGACTGGGTCGTCCGAAAGATCACCGCCCAGTAGAAGCTCAGCAGCCGGCTGCACGGTCTCGGCTCCGTGGAAGTTTTCTCCAGTTCCCCCGAAAGTGCGGCGATCAACTCGCCGATACATGGGACGGACCATCTTACTGTCCGACTCAGGGGGAACCATGCCCGCACGGCTGACGTCACAGGCTCCTACGCCGCTTCCACTCGCAACCGCCGAAGAGCACGCGCTCGGCGCGATTCTCACCGCCGAGGTGGAGACCGCGCGCCCCGACGAGCTGCTCTCGAAGATCTTGAGCCGCATGGAGACTCGGCGGATCAGCTGCATCATCATCGTCGACGACGAGTTCAGGCCTGTGGGCATCTTTACCGAGCGCGATGCGGTCAGACACCTCGCGACGTGTATCCCGACCGAGGGTGTGCCCGTGAGCGATGCGATGAGCAGGCCGCCGCTCACCTCCACGCCGGAGGTCGACTACCGCGACGCGTACCAGCTCATCGCGCGGCACAACTTCCGCCACCTCGTCGTCGTCGATGAGAACCACCGCGTCGCCGGGCTTGTGACCGAGTCCGACTTCATCAACCACATGGGACTCCAGTACCTGGTCGAACGCACCGCAGTGGGCGCGGCGATGAATCCACGGATCCCATCGCTGGACGGCGACTCAACGCTGGCCGACGCCGCATCGCTGATGGAGTCGAACAAGGCGAGCTGCCTCGTCGTCACCGACGGGCCACTACCCCTAGGCATGCTGACCGAGCGCGACGTGGTTCGCATCGCGAACACCGGCGTTGCCACCGGCACCACGCTTGTCGAGGACGTCATGAAAGGCCCAGTCATCTCGATCGACGGTGAAGCCAACGTCCGCCAGGCGATGGACAAGATGGACGCGCGTGGAATCCGGCGGCTCGTCGTGGTCGACGACGCGGGCGGGCTTCTCGGCGTACTGACGCGTCACGACATCGTGAAGGCCATGCTCGGGCGCTACGTGGAGCTGCTCAACGACACCGACGAGCTACAGCGCGAGGCGTACCTGATCTCCATCATCGAGAACCAGCCCGGCCTGGTGTGGCTCAAAGACATCGACGGTCGCGTGCTCGCCGCCAATCGCGCTTTCGCCGAAGCCCACGGGCATCAGCGACCTGCCGACGTGATCGGGCTGACCGACGAAGACCTGTGGCCTGCCGACATCGCTCAAGAGCGCCGCGAGATCAACTCGCGCGTGCTCGCAACGAGCGAGCCTGAGACGTTCGAGGAGTGCGCCGACATCGACGGGGTCGCCACTTGGACCGAAACCACCATCACACCCGTGCACGACGTGCAGGGCGACGCGATCGGTATCGTGGGCTTCGCGCACGACAGCACCGACCGTCGCTTGGGCGAGCTACTCGCGCAGGCGCGCCTCGACCTGATGGCTTTGGCACTCTCGGGTACCCCCGAGGACGTCATGCGGGCCACCGTCGACGCTGCCGAGCGCCTCACCGGCAGCGCGATTGGCTTCTTCCACCTGGTCGAGGTCGGCCGAGCATCGGCACCCATCACCGTCTTCTCGACTAGTGCTTCCGCGCAATGGGGCCCGGGCGTCGCCGACGCCGGCGAGCTCAGGTTGGACCGCGGGCTTTGGGCACGTTGCTTCGACTCGCAAGAACCGATCGTGTGCAACGACGTTGCCGCCGAGGGCGTTCACCCTGCAATCGACGGCCACATCCCTCTCGAGCGGCTTCTCGTTGTGCCGGTCATGGCGGGCAACGACGTGAGCGCGCTTGTGGGTCTCGGCAACAAGGCCGCGCCTTACACCGATGCCGACATCCAGCTCGTCACGGGCTTCTTGGGAATCGCGATCGAGATCACGCGTCGGACACTGGACGGCCAGAGGCTTCGCCAGGCGGCTGCCGTACTCGAGAACTCGCAGGAGGGCATGTTCGTTGTCGACTCCGGCGGACTGACGGTCATGATCAATCGCGCGTTCAGCGATCTCACCGGCTACTCCGAAGAGCGCATCATCGGCAAGCGGATCGAAGGTCTCTTCGATGACACCCACGAGGCGTGGACTTCGGCGGACCTGCCTTCCATGCTGTCGGCCACGGGAAAGTGGCGCGGTGAGATGACGCTCATGCGCGAGGGCGGCGGGAGCATCACCGTTCTCACCTCGATCTCGGCGGTCAGCTCGCCTAGCGGAACGATTACGCACTACGCGGGCACGTTCACGGACATCAGCGAGTCTAAGCTGGCCGAGGAGGAGATGCGGCGCCTGGCGCTGTTCGATCCGCTGACAGGCCTCGCCAACCGCCGACTGCTCGGCGACCGGCTGGAGCAGGCACTGATCGCCGGGACGCGCACGTCTCGGCATGGGGCGCTGCTCATGGTCGATCTCGACGAGTTCAAGCGCGTCAACGACACGTGCGGGCATCACGTAGGCGACTTGGTGCTGCGAGAGGTGGGCACGCGTATCTCGTCGCTGGTTCGCGAGGGCGACACGGTCGCGCGCATCGGCGGAGACGAGTTCGTGGTGATCCTGACGGATCTGGACCGAGACGCAGAGCGCGCAATCCGCCAAGCCGAGAAGATCGCCCACAAGATGCGAAAGCGCCTGCGTGCCCCGTACGCCGACGACCCAAGTGGCATGTCCAACACGGCGAGCATCGGCGTGGCCCTGTTCTGGGGCAAGGATGTCTCGGCGGCCGACCTGACGCGCTGCGCAGACGTCGCGATGTATCAGGCCAAGACGTCCGGTCGCGACGCAGTCAGGTCGTTCGACACGACGAGGCAATCGGCCTAGGCCTTCGGTACGTCGCCGCTTCCAACTGCAGCCGGGTTAGCGACTGAGAGCCGAGGGCGGCGTCCTTGGCATGCCGCGGCGCGAGTCCGAGACTCGACTCCGGCTAATTGTGGCCGCTCGCGGGAAACACGTTTGACCGCCGGGTGCGACGCGCCGAATACTGGTCATCTCGGGGAAGAACTTCAGATGACTCAACCTGAGAACGGGCGCGAACGACGGGGGCACACGACCGAAAGGCGAATCCATGGGACTCTTCGACGGCATCAAAGGCGAGACTCAGCAGCAGTTCCTCGCCAGACCCGACTCCAGCAAGGACCTCGTGATCTACAAGTGGCCCGAGACGAACATCCGCATGATGTCCGTCGTTACGGTCCAGCCTGACGAGTGGGCGTACTTCATCAAGCAAGGCACGGTCGTGGGTTATCTGGAGGGCGGGCAGCACAAGCTTGACGGTGCCCAGATCCCGTTCCTCGGCGGGTTGATCGACAGCTTCACCGGCGGCAACGTGCTGATGGCCGAGTTGTACTTTGTCTCGAGCCGCGAGTTCGCGAACAACAAGTTCGGCGGCTCCATGGGCGAGGTCGAGGACCCAGCGACCGGCGAAGCGATCAGGTGCGGCGTCTACGGCGAGTTCGTCTTCAAGGTCGTTGATCCGGCCAAGCTGATCTTGAACCTGGTCGGCACGCAGCCTATCAGCAGCAACGACATGATCATCGACGCGATCAAGGACCAGCTCACCAAGATCCTGCGCGCCACGGTCAACCGCAAGATGAAGGACGAGCAGTGGTCGCTACTCGACGTAACGTCGGGAGCCTACACGCTCGACTTCGAGCAGGCGATCGTCGGCACCGCGACTCAATACACCGAGCCGTTCGGCCTGCAGATCACACGAATCGAGGACTTCCTCGTCAACATGGACGACGCCGACCGTCAGCGTCTCCTCGACCTGAAGGACCGCATGGCCAAGATGCGCTTGGCCGGCGACCCCCGCTACATGGCGGCAGCGCAGTCCGAGGCGATGTTCGGCGCGGCCGAGGGCATGGCGCAAGGCGGTGGCGGTGCGAATATGGCCGGCCTCTTCGTGGGCGCGGGTCTCGGCCAAGCGGTTGGCGGAGGGCTGCAGTCCGGACAGGTGCAGGCGGCCGCCACACAGGCTGCTGCTGCCGAGCAGGCTGCCGCAGCTCCCGCTCCTGCCGCACCAGCCCCCGCACCAGCCGCCGCACCTGCCCCAGCCGCAGCACCGGCGGCGGCTGCTGGTGCGGTTGTGGCGGGCGCAGAAGCGCCGGCAACAGTGACGTGCTCCAACTGCGGCACGGTGAACCCCGCCGGCGCGAAGTTCTGCTCCAACTGCGGAAACGCGCTCGGCCCGAAGACCTGCACCAACTGTGGAGCTGAGGTTCCGCAGGGCGCCAAGTTCTGTCCCGAGTGCGGCACGGCACAGGGCTAGGTGGCGACGATGCTGCGCAGCAGGTACGCCAAGCTCTTTGCGATCGCTCTCATCGTGCTGATGGCGGTCGCGCTCGTTGTTCCAGCCGTCGGGCTCGCACGAGCCGGCGGCGGTCACACCTCCAACCCGGGTCACAGCAGCAGCGGCGGCTTCTCGGGGGGTTCAAGCCATAGTAGCGGCGGAGGCTTCTCGGGCGGTTCAAGCCAAGGTAGTGGCGGCAGCGGAGGAAGCCTGCTCGGCGGGGCAGTGGTTGGGTCCGCGCTCAGCGGCGGAGGCTGCTGCACGTTCATCGTAATCATAATCATCATCGTGATCGCCTACTTCGTGATCACGCGCTTCTTCAAGAGCAACGGCGCGCCACCCACACCAGGCGCGATGCCCGACCTTGGCGCCATGAACCAGGCGATGCAGGGTGGCGGACCGGTCGGCTTCGACGCCGTCAAGGCCGACGATCCCGACTTCTCCGAGCAAGCGTTCTATGGCCGAGTGAACGAGATGTTCCTTGCGATCCAGAAGGCATGGGAAGCTCGCAATATGGAGCCAGCTCGCCGCTTCTTGGCCGAGCAGCAGTTCCAGGTCCTGGCCGACGGTGTGGGCGAGTACGTGCGCAACGGTCAGATCAACAAGCTCGATAGCATCCACATCGACCATGTCGAGCCGGTCTCGGTCACGCGCGAAGGTGACTCGGACTACGTGAAGGTCATGATCACGGCCTCCGTCATCGACTACACGATCGACGAGCGTACCGGCCAGATCGTCAATCCGGGCGTGCTCGGCGACGGCAAGACCGTCAAGACGTTCGACGAGTACTGGACGCTTGTGCGCAAGGTGGGCGCCGTGACCAAGACCGACGCCACCATCAAGAAGTGCCCGAACTGTGGCGGCCCCGTCACGGACGGTAACTACGTCAAGTGCGCCTACTGCGGCACGATGATGAACGACCCGGCGCTTGACTGGGTGCTGCTGCGCATCGAGCAGCCCTAGCGGACAACGCCGAGCAAGCGCGGCAACACAGATGGCCCCGCCGATGCGTGTCGGCGGGGCCATCGTCATGTCGGAAGGCACAGCGCGCGATCGACAAGCGCGTCGGCGCAGCCGCCTCACGCGCCCGAGGGACTACTTCGCAGCGGCGTTGCACGCCTCGGAGAGATCGAGCGCGACGCGTGTTGGCTCGGCGAAGACCGCGTCGGTCTCGTCGGGAGAGAGCGCCACCGACCACTGACCGCCGTAGGCAACCAGCAGCCAACCACGAACCAGGACATCGATCTGGATGGCGCGCGGCACGACGTCGGCATCGATGCCCTCGCCGTACTCGGCGGCCTGAGCCTCGCTGGTAAAGAGGGTCAGCGACGGGCGATCGTCGATCACGAGGCCCACTATCGCGTCCTCCGAGGGGTCGTCGAGGAGCCACAGCGCGTCAGTAGCGGCGGCCGCGGCCAGGGCGTCGGCGTAGCGATCGCCCGAAGGTGCAGGCACTTCGTCGTTAGGCGCCCATCCTTCGGCCGGTTCCTCTTCGACGCCGGGCGACTCCAGCAGCGCCCACTCGTCGTAGGCCGCGACGAGTGGCTCGGCGACGAGCTCGGCGGCCAGGTCAGACGGCTCGGCGAGCAGGTCGGTCAGATCCTCGGCGACCGCCGTCGGCTCGACCAGCATGTCATCTTCGAAGTTCGGAAAGAGCGAGACGTTTGCGTCGCCCTCGATCAGGAACGGCAGCAAACGGTTGAGCCACTCGTCCACGGCGAGTGGAGCGGCCTCGGCTTCACCCTCGGCGACGTTGGCAGCCAGCGCCTTGGTCGGCCAGTCGGGCAGCACGGCTCCGCCGTCGGTGTCCCACAGCGCAATGTCTTCGCCGGACGCTACCACCCAAGTCTCGCCCGTTCGGGCGGCCTCGGAGAGCGTGAGCATGTAGCGCAGCCAAGGCGGAGCGAAGTCCTCGAGCCGACCGATCAGTCTCGTATCCATGGTCTCGTCCTTGTCTGCCGAGAAGCCCGGCGTTCGTAAACCGTCCTTGGGCGCGGGCGTTCTTTCAGGAGTATGCCCCCCGCGCAAGCGCCTCGGCGCTGTATGCGAAGGCGAGCTTGCGACTCTAGAGCCACCAGGCGTTGCGGTCAATCCACCGGATCGCCTTGGTGCGATCCATGAACGTGCCGACGCTCTTTCCACTCTCGTCGACAACGTTGGAGCGCAGCGAGGTCGAAGCCTCGTAGGCGATGTTGAGCTTGTTGTTGATGGCGCGCGCCTGGCCCTGCGTAAGGTTCTCGCGCTTGGCCGTCTGGTAGAGCGCCTCGGCTGCAGTCTGCGCGACGTCGCGCGCGTGCACGATTCGCGCTATCTGATCGGCGGCGCCGTAGCGCTTCGTCCCCGATCCTATGGGGACGAGAATCGGCTCGGAGGCCAGCTTCATGCCCCCGGCGTACGAGGAGGGCACGTCCGTCACGTAGCACGGAGCCGTCGTCTCGAGGAAGAGCAGCCCGCTCTCCCCGTACGTGGCGCCCGGACCCGATACCCCCACGGCCATATGCTTCTCAGGCTCGAAGTCCAGCAAGGTCGCCGAGTAACCCTCATGCGACAGCAGGTCGGCGAGCAGGACGGACTTGTCGCCGCACAGACCCTTGCCGTCGACCAGTGTCTCGACGGGGAAGCGCTGCTTGCCGGTCCCAGACTCGAACATCTTCCAGTCGTAGGGGATCGTCTGGACGTACTTGGCCATGAGCTCTAGGTACTGGTCGGAGTCCAAGCCGGCTCGGCTGCGAATCGCTTCGAGCTGCCGGCAGACGTCGTCGATCGCGGGCTTCTGGGCGGGGTCGTCGGCAAAGTCGCGGTAGTAGGTGCGAGTCCAGTCCGCGTCGCTCTGGCCCGGTATCTGGACCAGCAAACGCGTGGAGTTCTTCGCTCCGTGGTAGACATCGCTCGCGACGTGCGGGGTGATGCTGTACTTCACGCCATCGAACAGGAACGTGATGGTCTTGGCGGACACAGCCTTGCCGGCGGTCGGAACGATGTGAGGATGCGGCCCTCTAGCCTCGACGCTCTGCGTCGCCGCATCGCCCAGGGGCAGGACAGAGCGGGCCGACGTGGCGATTTCGCTGCCAAAATCCAGCGCCGCCTGTCGGACCTGCGGAGGAATCGGAACGCTGTGCCCCAGCCCGAGCGGCAGGCCGAGCACGGCCACAAGCCAGCCCAGCACGCCGAGCAGCATGATGCCGAGCAACCAGCCCAGAGCCGTGAGGCAGCCGCAGCCGCTCCGTCTCGGTTCGTACTCCTCGTCGGTCATCCGTTCACTCTCCGTTGAGCCACATGCGTCGCTACACGATAGCTCAGCCAAGTGCACAAGCGATGCCACATGCGGCGGACCGTAGGAATCCCACAGTATCTCCCCGAATGGGCGCAGCTCGCTTGCGCCGATACCCCCGGCGTCTGCGTTCGGGTAGTCTCTTGGTAAAGGAGGTCCACACCATGCCTGACCAGCACGTGCCAGCAGCACAGTTCGGGATCTGCGGCGGATCGGGATCCCTGTCGTTCGACTTCCCGGCAGCCCTAGGAGACGAGCGAGTCGATGTACTGGGCACAGACCTCGTCTTCGAGACGCCGTTCGGAACCTCTCCCGCGTTCACCCACTTTCGAGTCACCGGACCCACCGGGCCGCGCGAAGCACTCGCCGTCAAGATGCACGGCTGGCGTCGCGGCGTGAAGCGTGCCGACGCGTCGCTGCAAGTTTTCTGGGTGTTCTCGGAGGCCGGCGTACGCAAGGTGCTCGCCGACGGCGGTGTTGGCAGCCTGAACCACCTGCTCGACCCGCGCGACGTGGTCATCCCCAACGATTTCGTCGACCTCTCGATCAAGCAGGACATTTACGTGCGGGGCGATCACCTCCTGATCATGCGCGAGCCCATCTGTCGAGAGCTCTCAGGTCACCTGTACGCGGGCGCGAGTTCGGCGTTTCAGCGCGTCTTTGGGCGCGGCACCTACCTCGTCACCGACGGTCCCCGATTCGAGTCGGTCGCCGAGGTCGACTACATGAAACGCCTTGGGTCTGACATCATCGGCCAGTCGTTGTGTCCCGAGGTCTTCCTCGCCCGCGACATCGGCGCGTGCTACGCCGGCATCTACATAGTCGTGAACTACGGCGAGGGCGTCGTGCGCGAGTGGGAGCACGCCGAGATGAAGGCGATCTTCTTCGACGAGTCCGAGACCATCGCTCGAATCGTGCTCGACACGATCGCCGATGCGTCGCTTGCCCGGGACGCTTGCAGCTGCATGGATCACCGCAAGCCGAGCATGCTCGGCATACCTGACGTCCGGAAGTCGTAGGCTCGTGCAGCTGATCTCGGCCGATTGGGTGCTGCCCGTCGGCAGCCCGCCGATCCCCGGTGGTGCCGTCGCGGTTCAGGGCGGCCGCATCGCAGGCGTCGGCGTTCGAGGCGAACTTGCAACTCGCTACCCGGAGGCCGTCGCCGAGCACTTCGGCGGCTGTGTCATCACGCCTGGTCTCGTCAACGCACACACGCATCTGACGCTCACAGACCTCGCGGGCAAGGTGCCCCCGATGCCGTTCGTCGACTGGCTTCCCGCGCTAGTCTCGGCGATGAAGCCGTGGACCGTCGCCGATCACGAGGCCTCCGGCGCGCACGGGGCGCGGCAGTGCCTGCTCGCGGGGTGACCGCCGTGGGCGACATCGCCTACGGCGCCGCCGAGGTGGTAGCCGCCGCGTCGATGGGATTGGCAGGCGTCTACTACTGGGAGCTGCTCGGCATGCGCGGCGACGCCGTCCCGAGCGCGCTGGAGGCGCTTCGCTATCCGAGCCACCCAGAGGCGTTTGCCCCGCGCGTCAGGTGCGGCCTCTCGCCGCACTCCCCCTACACATCCGGCCCCGAGTTGCTCCAAGCCGTCCACTCCACCGCTGCCGAGAAGGGCGTGCCAATCGCCATCCACGTTGCGGAGTCGGCCGCCGAGGTCGAGCTGCTTGCGGTGGGGACTGGAGCGCTCTCGGCAGTCGCTGGCCGCACGGCGTTCGGGTTCCATGCCCCCGGCACGTCCACCGTCCGCTACCTGCACGATCTGGGCGTCCTCTCAGGCGCCACCGCCGTCCACTGCTGCCACGTGGACGCGGCTGACGTCGCTCTTCTCGCCGCCGAGGCGCGTGGCGTTGTGACCTGCCCGCGCTCGAACCGCTACCTCGGCAACCCGGTTCCCGACGTACCTGCGTTGTTGAAGGCCGGCATCCCGGTTGGAATCGGCACGGACTCTGCCGCGAGCAACTCGGACCTCGATCTGATGGCCGAGATCCGTGCGCTGCGCGACATCCACCCCACGATCCCGGCACGGACGCTGATCGAGATTGCGACGTGCCAAGGCGCAGTGGCAATCGGCATCGCCGAGAACTTCGGCACGCTGGAGCGCGACAAGCAAGCCGATATCGCGGTGTTCGCGCTAGGCGGTGTGGACGATCCCGAGGAGGCCATAGTTAACGGCGCAGGCGGGGCCACCCTGCGAGCACTCGCCGTCGAAGGCTCTTGGCGCGTGTTCGACGGCGCGTGGCAGGACGCCTGATTGATGCATCGGTTCCAGCGCCAAGCGCGGGTCGCCAGAAACAGGGAGCGGGCGCCCTTTCGGGCGCCCGCGGGAGAACCTCACGCAGGTGATGAGTCTACTGGCCGGGGATGAGCGCAGCGATCCACTTGCCGGCTTCGACCTTGTAGACCGTGATGGCCTTGTTTGTCGTGTCGCCGTTCTTGTCGAACGCAATCTTGCCGGTGACGCCATCGACACTGGTCGCGGCAACGTTGGCGATGATCTCTTCGCGGGCGGCCGGGCCGGTGACCGCCGCGGCACCCTTGTCCTTGGCCGCCTTGACGATGGCGCCAATCAGTACGTTAGCGGCATCGTAGGAGTAGGCGTCGTACGCGCCGATCTCCTTGCCGGGGAACATCTTGGTGTAGGCCGCCTGGAACTCCTGGGCCTTCGGCAGCTTGTCGGTCGGCAAACCGACCGAGGTGCACAGGTCTCCGTCAGCGTTGCCAGCCAAGGCGATGTACTGAGGGTCGAACAGACCGTCGCCGCCCATCATCGGGGCCTTGACCGAGCCGTTCTTCAGCTGCTTGGAGAGCAGCGCGCCGGCGTTGTAGACGCCGCCGTAGTAGACCAGATCGGGGTTGGCATCCTTGATCTTGCTGACCAGCGCGTTGAAGTCGCTGTCCTTGTCGGAGGTCTTCTCGGTGAGGACGACCTGGCCACCGTCAGCGACGAACTGCTTGGCGAACGCGGCAGCAAGACCGGCACCGTAGGGGGTCGAGTCGTCGATGACGACCGCCTTCTTGAAGCCGAACTTGTTGAAGGCGGCGTCGGCACCGGTCGGCCCTTGGACCGAGTCGATGGTGCAGACACGGAACACGTTATTCAGACCCTGCAGCGTAAGCGCCGGGTTGGTCGCGGCCGGGGAGATCATCGCGATCTTGGCCTCGTTGTAGACCTTGGACGCCGGGATTGTGACGCCGGAGTTCAGGTGGCCGACAACGCCGATGAGCTGGCGGTCGGAGGCGAAGGTGTTGGCGATCGTGACACCCGTCTTGGGGTCGCCCTGGTCGTCGCCGGGAATGCCGACGAACTTCAGGCCGGCGGCCTTGACGTCCGCGCTATCGTTGGCCTGCGCAAGCGCGAGTTCTACACCGCGCTGGATGCCCTGACCCTGGGCGACCGAGCCCGCGGTCAACGGGGCGCCGATACCGATGTGGACCTCGGTGGACGAACCGCCACCGGACGAGTTTGAAGCCGAGCCACCACTCGAGCACCCACCAAGCATGAGCGCCGCCAGGGCCAACGCAACGACTGCGCTGCCCGCAAGCATCTTCCCTACACGCATAGCTCCTCCTGTCACAACTTCGTTTGCATGAACTGTGTCACGGGCGGCAGATGTCCCATGACACAACGCATGGGAGCGTACGGTAGCGCGGAGATTGCATACAGTGGCAAGGGTGGTGTGCGTGGCGGCTCTTTCGCATGAATCGAAATGCGCCATTGGCGAGTGACTTCCGATTCGTCGGCGTGTGGCTTTGCCCACCTGGTACGCGAACGGAGCGCCCCGAAAGGCGCCCCGCAGATGCCGTGCAGACGATGCTTGGACTACTCGCCGAGGTACGCCTTGCGCACGTCTTCGTTGTTGAGAAGATCCGTGCCGCTGCCCTGAAGCTTGATCTCGCCGGTCTCCAGAACGTAGCCGCGGTCGGCAATCGACAGCGCCATGTGAGCGTTCTGCTCGACCAACAGAATCGGGATACCAGCGGCGTGCAGTTTGCCGATCGTCTCGAAGATGAGTTCGACGACGACTGGCGCCAAGCCCATGGATGGCTCGTCGAGCATGAGTAGCTTCGGGCTGGACATGATGCCGCGGCCCATGGCCAGCATCTGCTGCTCTCCGCCTGAAAGCGTGCCGCCCTTCTGGGCGATGCGCTCCTTCATGCGGGGAAAGAGCTCGAAGACGCGTTCCAAGTCCTCCGCTATCGCGTCCTTGTCCTTGCGCAGAAACGCGCCCATCTCGAGGTTTTCCTTGACCGTCATGCGCGGGAAGATGCGCCGACCCTCGGGAACCTGGATGACGCCCTTGGCGGTGACTACGTGCGTCGGCTTGCCCTGGATGGCCTCGCCGTTGTAGACGATCGTGCCTTCTTTGGGTGAAAGCTGGCCCGAGATGGTCTTCAGCGTCGTGGACTTGCCGGCCCCGTTGGCACCGATCAGTGTGACGATCTCGCCCTCGCTGACCTCAAGCGAGATTCCTTTGAGCGCGTGAATCTTGCCGTAGTAAGTGTTGAGGTTGTCGATCTTCAGAAGCGGCTCAGCCATTTGCGGGCTCCTCCTCGGCGGCGACGTCGGCTGCGACGGCCGTTGCAACGGGGGCGGCTGAGGCAGCTGTGGCCGCAACCTTGGCGTCCTCGGCGGCCTTGACCAGCGCTTCGGCGCCGGCGCCCAGATACGCCTCGATGACCTTGGGGTCGCGCTGGATCTCGGCGGGCAATCCTTGGGCGATCAGCTCGCCGAAGTCCAGAACGTAGATGCGGTCCGCGAGGTCCATGACGACCTTCATGTCGTGCTCGATCAGCAGAATCGTCACGCCTAGGGCGCGTACCTTGCGCACGAGGCCGTTGAGCGCCTGAGACTCCTGTGGGTTCATGCCGGCCGCTGGCTCGTCGAGCAGAAGCAGGGTGGGCTCGGCGGCAAGCGCGCGCGCGATCTCCAGACGGCGCTGGTCGCCGTACGGGAGGTTCTTCGCGAGCTCGTTGGCGACCTTGCCCAGACCGACGAACTTCAGCCGCGCGTAGGCCTCTTCGACCGTCTTCTCTTCTTCGGCCTTGAAGGCCGGGGTGCGGAAGATGGCTCCGAGCGTCGAGGCCTTGGTTTGCGTGTGCCGACCGACCATGACGTTCTCGAGCGCCGTCATGTTCTGGAACAACCGAATGTTCTGGAAAGTTCGAGTGATTCCGAGCCTTGCGATCAGATGCGGCTTCTTGCCGCCGACAGGCTCACCCTTAAACGTCAGGGTGCCCTGTGTAGGCGTGTAGATTCCGGTCAGCATGTTGAAGAACGTCGTCTTGCCGGCGCCGTTTGGGCCGATGAGCGCGACGATCTCACCTTCATCGATATGCAGCGTCACGTCGTTGACGGCCTTGAGGCCGCCAAACTGCATCGTGGCGTTCTGTGCGTCTACCAGGCGTGCCATGTAAGTAACCTCTCTCGCGCCCGAGTGGTCTCGAGCTAGAACTGGCCGCTATCGTGCTGGGCGTCGTAGAGCGTCTCGCTCTCTTCGTCACCCATCTCGGCCGTGTCAGGTTTGAGCTCGGCCGCACGCCGTTTCGATGGAATCAATCCTTGTGGTCGCCACGCCATCATGATGACCACGAAAAGACCGAACACGAGGAAGCGGTAGTTGGCGATAACCGTTGCGGTCGAAGGATCGACGCCAGGGATCTTGCCCGCGGCAGCCATGCCTTGGATGAAGGCGGGGATGCCTTGAATGATGATCGCGCCGACGATAGCTCCAGGAATCGAACCCATACCGCCGATGACAATTGTGCAGACGATGAACACCGACTCCATGAACGTGAAGGACTCGGGGCTAACGAACTGCTGGAAGTTCGCGAACGTCAGGCCGGCGATGCCGCCCCACAGCGCGCCCAGCGAGAACGCCCAGAGCTTTGCGGCGGTGATGCTGACGCCCACCGACGACGCGGCAACCTCGTCCTCGCGCATCGCGGCCCACGAACGACCGAGACGGGACTGGTCCAGACGGCGCACGACGAAGATCGTGAGCAGACACAGCAACACGATCATGTAGTACCAGTACACGTTGCCGTCGATCGTGAAGATGAAGTTCTTCCCGAGCGCCGGAATGTTGAAGTAGACGTTGTTGATCAGCCAATCCAAGCCAAACGGCTTGGGGATGAACTGGCCAGCTGCCGGCAGGCCGGCTGCGCCGTTGGTGATACCAAACGCGTTGTTCGTGATGACGATTCGGACGATCTCTCCGAAACCAAGCGTCACGATCGCGAGGTAGTCACCGCGAAGACGCAGGACCGGTGTGCCCAGCGCGAGTCCCGTGAGCGCGGCAGCCGCGGCGGCCACCGGAATCATGAGGAAGTAGATGTACGGTCCGAGCGCCGGTGCACCCTTGAACGCCCAAGCGCCAACGATGACGCCCGCGTAAGCGCCGATTGCGTAGAACGCAACGTATCCGAGATCGAGTAGTCCGGCGAATCCGACGACGATGTTCAGTCCTAGCGCTAGCATCACGTACAGGCCAATCAGGGCCATGATGTGCGGCACGAACAGCCAGCCGTAGCCTTCAAAGATCAGCGGCGTAATGATCAAGGCAAGCGCCAACAGCGTGTACAGAGCGATCTTGATCGGTGTCACGCGGCCAGTTCCGGCCTTCGTGTTTGTCTTCGCTTTTGATTCCGCCATGGTTACACCTTCTCCACAACGGACTCGCCGAGCAGACCACCGGGTCGGAAGATCAGCACGAGGATCAAGATCGCGAATGCGATGACGTCCTTGTAGCCGGTCGATATGAATCCCGACGCCAGTGACTCGGCGATACCCAGAACGAACCCGCCCAGCATTGCGCCACGCAGGTTACCAATGCCGCCGAGAACGGCGGCGGTGAACGCCTTCAGACCGGGCAGGAAGCCCATATTGAAGACGATCGAGCCGTAGTACATTCCGTTGAAGATACCGGCGACGGCGCCTAGCGCCGGTCCGATGAAGAACGCGAGCATAATCGAGAAGTTGATATCGATGCCCATTAGGCCTGCAGCCTCACGGTCTTGCGAGGTTGCTCGCATCGCCTTACCGAAACGGCTGTGGCTAATGAACGTGTCCAGAGCCACAAGAAGCACGATCGCCGTCACAAAGATGATTACCTTGAGCACGCTCACATCGACCGTTCCAATCGTGAAGGCAATCCCGTTGCCGATTGGATTCGGGAAGGGTATCTGCTGTGCGCTGACCCACAGCAGAACCGCGTTCTGGAGGAAGAGCGAGACGCCGACTGCCGAGATAAGTGGCGCAAGTCGCGGCGCATGCCTCAGCGGTCTATAGGCGAATCGTTCGATGATTACGCCCATGATGCCGACCACGAGCATCGACACCAAGAACACGATCATCAGCATGAAGAACACTCCAACATTGCTGCCGGTGAAGAAGGCTTGCGCAGGCGCGAGCACCGGGAACTTCTGGGCGATGCTCGAACTGGTTAGCAGCGTCATCACGCCAAGACCGACGAAGGCGCCGCTCATGAACAGCTCGGAGTGGGCGAAGTTGATCATAAGCAAGATGCCGTAGACCAGCGTGTATCCGAGGGCGATGAGAGCGTAAAGGCTGCCCAAGGTGATCCCATTGATGAGCTGCGCGAGGATTAGGTTTGCTAGCTGCACGACTGTCGTTCCTGTCTATCCGAAAGGGACCGCCCCTTATGCAGGCAATAAACGCAGTCCGGGCGGGCACCCCTTTTGGATGCCCGCCCGGAGAGTCGTTAGCTTGGGACGGTTGTGTGCGGATCGCCTACTGAGGCAGAGCCTTTGTGATCCACTTGCCGCCGGAAACCGTGTACAGGGTGATGGCCTTGTTGGTAGTGTCGCCGTTCTTGTCGAAGGCGATCGGGCCGGTAACACCCACCATGTTGGTTGCAGCAACGTCCTTGATGATCTCATCGCGACCAGCAGGGCTGACGACCTTGTCGGCGCCAACGGACTTGGCGGCCTCGACAACGGCTGCGATGATCACGTTTGCAGCGTCATACGAATAGGCGTCGTACGCCGCAGGAGCCTGACCGGGGTACTTCTTGTTGTACGCCGTGAGGAAGTCCTGGCCGGCCGGGAGCTTGTCGATCGGGAGACCGACGGAAGTCGCGAAGTCGCCTTCGGCCTCAGCGGCGCCAGCGAGTGCGATGAACTGCGGGTCGTAGAGACCGTCGCCGCCCATCAGCGGGCCCTTGATGCCGCCGTCCTTGGCCTGCTTGGCCAAGAGCGCGCCAGCGTTGTACACGCCACCGTAGTAGATGAAGTCAGGGTTGGTCGACTTCATCTTGGTCACGAGGGCGTTGAAGTCGGAGTCCTTGTCCGAAGTCTTCGCGGTGCCCACGACCTTGCCGCCGTTGGCGGTGAACTGGTCGGCAAACGCCTTGGCCAGACCCTCACCATACGGGGTGGAGTCATCGACGACATAGACGCTCTTGAAGCCCAGGAGCTTGGTCGCAAAGTCAGCGGCCGCGGGGCCCTGAACGGCGTCAGTCGTGCAGACGCGGAACACGTTGCTCAGACCCTGCTGGGTCAGAGCGGGGTTGGTCGAAGCCGGGGAGATCATGACGATCTTCTTGTCGGCGTAGACCTTCGAGGCCGGAATCGAGACACCCGAGTTCAGGTGGCCCATGACGCCAACGAGGGCCGGGTCAGACGCGAACGTGTTCGCGACGGTGACGCCGGTCTTCGGGTCGCCCTGGTCGTCGCCGGAGACCGGCGTGAACTTCAGACCAGCGGCGGTAACGGTCGAAGAAGCGTTGGCCTGCTCGATGGCAAGCTCAGCGCCACGAACCATGCCCTGGCCGAGCGCGGTTGCGCCGGCGGTAAGCGGGGCACCGATACCGATCTTGACCTCAGTCGGGCCGCTGCTCGTGCTGCTGGAACCCGAACTACTGCCACCACAACCGGTGCTGATCATCGCTACTGCGACGAGCAGGCTGGCCGCGGCGAGCATACGCTTGGTGCTCACCTTCATAGTTCCTCCCTTGCTCCCTGGACGATACTGCCTTGCGATTGACGCCCGTGACCGCCATCCCCAGGTGGCACGGAGCTCCACGGTCATCCCACCGCGAAACGCCTCGGAGTGTATCAGAACCGTTACGCGTGCAACAGGAGTTCGTCCGCACGCCGACGGGGCGGTTCACTACGCAAGACGGCCCCTATTTGGGGGCCGTCCGATGCATAAAAACGAAGAAAGTCGTCGTGCTGAACTAGATCCAGTACATCGTAGCTGCGGCGCCATCGATATCGCGCTGGTTCTCGGCGAGCTGGGCCAGCGTAACCGTGCTCAGAAAACCCGACAGCTGATTGGCAGCCTGACTCCACAGTTCCGAGGCGGCCGAACCTGTCACGTGCGGCACGTCGAGGATCTCTCCCTGAACGGCTTCGACCACGTCGAAGACGGTCACGTCCCGAGAACCCCGAGCCAGGGCGCACCCGCCTGCGGCCCCGCGTCGACATCGGACGATACCCGCTCGCGCAAGCGCCGTGATCTGCTGCTCGACAAAACGTCGCGGCAGGCTTAGGTGGTCGGCGAGATCACCGGCGGCGATGTACTCCCCTTCTGGCTGCTGCGCCAGGAGCACCAGAGCCCGGAGTGCGTAGTCGAGTCGTTGCGGGACGCGCATGCGTTAGCCCAGCTCTTCCCACAGTTTGGTGGACAGGTAGCGCTCGCCAGTGGACGGGGCGACGGTGATGACGACCTTGCCCGCGTGCTCGGGCTTGGCTGCGAGGCGAAGCGCGGCGGCGATGTTGGCGCCACTCGAGATGCCCACGAGCAGGCCCTCCTCGTCGGCGGCCTTGCGGGCGGTCGCGATTGCTTCGTCACCGGTGACGTGCTCGACGCTGTCGATAACCGTTAGATCGAGCACCGTCGGGATGAAGTTGGCGCCGATGCCCTGGATCAGGTGCGGTCCCGGCGTGAGCTCCTCGCCCGCGAGCTTCTGAGAGATGATGGGCGACTCGGCGGGCTCGACCGCAACGGCCAGGACGCCCGGGAACTTCTCTTTGAGGTAGCGACCCGCACCGGAGATCGTCCCGCCCGTACCCACGCCGGCGACGAAGGCCGCGATCCGGTGTCCGCCCAGCGCCTCGGCGATTTCGGGTCCAGTGGTTTCGTAGTGCGCGGCCGGGTTGGCCGGATTGTCGAACTGGCCGGCGATCCAACCGTTAGGTGTGGAGGCGGCGAGTTCGTTGGCGGCATCGACGGCGCCCTTCATGCCCTTTGCCTTGTCGGTGAGCACGAGCTCGGCGCCAAATGCGCGCAATAGCTTGCGACGCTCGATCGACATCGACTCCGGCATCGTCAGAATCACGCGATAGCCCCGCGACGCGCCGATGAGTGCAAGCGCGATACCGGTGTTGCCGCTCGTCGGCTCGATGATGACCGACTCGCCTGGCGTGATGACACCGCGTGCCTCGGCATCGTCGATGATGCTCTTGCCAATGCGATCCTTGACCGAGCCGCCAGGGTTGCGGGACTCAAGCTTTACGCCCACAAGCGCGGGAAGGCCCGCAGACAACCGACGCAGAAACACGATCGGTGTGTCGCCGATTGTGTCGTCCACACGCTTTGCGATCTGGGACATGACTTCCTCCTCGGATAACGTCTTAGGTGCTCTGATGCGCATCCTAGAGGGTGGATTCCCCGCCGAGAAGGGATTATACCGCACCTTAATCATGCGTTTACTGCGTTTAGCGTCGCTTCGGTGCGACTGGAGGCCGGGAGAGCGAATGGCTACTGTGAAACCGTCGAAAGCGATCGCAAGTCTGAGGGGAGTCGCGCTGTGAGCACGGTGTTCTGGGCATGGTTCGCCGTCACGGTGCTCCTCGCCCTAGGCGAGGCCGTCACAGGCGGGCTGCTCGTGATGCCGTGGGCGATCGGTGCGGCGGTGGCGACGCTCCTCGAGGCGCTCCACGCCCCCTCTGGGTGGCAGTGGATCGGGTTCTTGACGGTATCGCTCGTTGCGTTCGTCGCGGCTCAGAGGTTGATCATCCGCCGCAGATAGCACGAAGGGCGGCCTCCCGACCGAAAGACCGCCCTTCGCCATTCGGTTACGCAGCGCCGCTACGTGGTGAGCGGAATCGCCGGCTCCGTGGAATCCGCCGCTGCCACGGGGGGCGCAGAAGCCGTCGTTGCAGTTGGCACTGCGGAAGCCGCGACGAGTTTGACGTGCGCGAGCTCGGCCAGGACGGGCCACTCGGCGAACGCGAGGTAGAGCATCACGCCGAGGTTGACCACCGGGATGACTGCGAGAAGCCCGATCGCACCCGACATGCCCGCCTTCTGGTAGAGCTTGTAGAACGCGAACGCCATGACGATGAGCGTCACCGCGAAGATCGCCAGCAGGACGTAGGTCGTGACCGGGCCGCCGGGCAAGATTCCGCCTCGGCCGCCGGGAAAGCCGCCCGCAGCGCCGCGTCCCATCGCGCCCGCCGCACCGCCTGCGCCGTTCGCACCCTGCGGCGCGCCCTGTGGAACTTGATTCGGATCCATCTGTGACTCCAATCTGTTGAGCCGCCCGCAGTCCTCAGGACCTGCGAGCTAGCCGGACTTCACTGGTAACGGAGCGCCTCGATCGGGTCGAGCTTGGCAGCGCGGCGCGCCGGGTAGTAGCCGAACACGATGCCGATTCCGGTCGACACGCCGACCGCAAGGACAACGGAGTAGAGGCTTACCGTTGTGGAGTAGCTCGAGAACGTGGTGATGCCCCACGAGATGGCCCAGCCCAGCGCGATGCCGATCAGGCCGCCGAGCATCGTCAGGGCAATTGCCTCGGATAGGAACTGCGACGTGAGGTCGCTGCGCGTGGCACCAAGCGCCTTGCGCAGGCCGATCTCCCGGATGCGCTCGGTGACCGTGGTCAGCATCATGTTCATGATGCCGATGCCGCCGACCACCAGAGAGATGCCGGCGATCGAGCCCAGCAACAGGGTGAGCGTGTTGGTGATGGTGGACAGCGTCGATGCGATATCGGCCTGGTTGGCGATCTGGAAGTCGGCATTGGACGAGTCCGCAATGCCATGGCGCGCCAACAGGAGCGTCGTGATGTCCGCCTCCACCTGGGTCATCGAGTCCTGCGATGCAGCTTCGACGTACACGCTACTGACGCCGGTCGACTTGGACAGATGCGCTTGGAAGGTCTCGAACGGCACGTAGACGGCTGCATCCTGGTTGTCTCGGCCACTCGAGCCCTTGGATGTCGTCACCCCAATAACCGTGAACGGCTGACCGGAGATCCGAATCCTCTGCCCGATTGCACTGGCCGCATCGCCGAACAACGTCGAGGCGGTATCCGGACCCAAGACCGCGACACGCGCCGAGTTTCCCTCTTGGCTGTCCGTGAACCACACGCCGTACTGAACGGTGTAGTTGCGAATCGTCGGGAAGTCGGACGTCGTGCCGGTGATGTCGACGTTCGTATTGCTTGCCTCGGCAGACACCTGCAGGCTTGTCGATGTGATCGGCGCCACGGCTTTGACGTTCTTCACCTGCGTCCGAACGGCGTCGACGTCCTTGAGCGTGATGGAGTTAGTGCTCGCTCCCTGCCCGAAACCGCCGCCAATACGGCTGCTCGAGGCGCTGCCAGGGCTGATCGTCAGCAGGTTGGCGCCCATGGAGGAGACGCTCGACTCGATCGAGGCCTTGGTGCCCTGTCCGAAAGCGACCATGACTATGACCGACGTAATGCCGACGACGATGCCGAGGATGGTCAGGAACGAGCGGGCCTTGTTCGCCGTGAGCGACAGGAACGTCTCTGTGAGCAGGTCCTTCAAGTTCACAGCGCGACACCTCCCCCGACAGCGACTCGCTCTGGGATGGCGTCCTCGGTCAGCACGCCGTCGCGGATGTGAACCGTGCGGTCGGCGTGCGCCGCAACCTCCGGCTCGTGCGTGATGAGCACGATGGTGCGACCTTGGTCGCGCAGTTTCTCGAACGTCGCAAGGATGAAGTCTCCTGTCACTGTGTCGAGGTTGCCTGTCGGCTCGTCTGCCAGGATCAACGCGGGGTTGTTCACCAAAGCACGGGCGATTGCGACGCGTTGCATCTGGCCGCCTGAGATCTGGTTCGAGAGCTTGTAGAACAGCTCGGGCGTCAATCCGGCGGCGGTCATAGCCGCCACCGCACGGTCGTGGCGTTCACGATCTGGTGTGTGCGAGTAGATCATTGGGAGCGAGACGTTGCGCATGATGCTCGTGCGAGGCAACAGGTTGAACGACTGGAATACGAAGCCGATCTCCCGGGAGCGTGCCTCGGCGAGTTCTGCTTGGTTCAGCGAGCTGACGTCGACGCCACGGATGCGGTAGCTGCCCGAGGTCGGCGTGTCGAGCAGACCCAGCAGGTTCATAAGCGTCGACTTGCCCGAACCGGACGGGCCCATGATCGCGACGAACTCGCCTTCCTGGACGGTGAGCGATACGCCCTTGAGAGCCTGCGTGTATGTGTCACCGGTCAGGTACGTTTTGACCATGTCGCGGACTTCGATGATCGCGGGCATTAGTTGCCACCAGGTCCGCCACCGGGAGGTCCACCGGTACCGCCGAGCAGGCTTCGCGTGTTGGTGCTCTTGGTCGACGAGGAGGATGTGGTCGACGAGGCGGTAGAGTTGCTCCCCGTCGAGACGGTCGTTCCCTCCGTGATGCCACTCACGATCTGGGTGTAGTTGTCGTCCGCGAGGCCGACCTTGACGGTCTTCTGCGTGGTCTGGCCGCTCGGGTCAACGACCAGCACGTACTTGGAGCCGTTGTCGGTCTTGACCGCTGCGTTGGGGACGGAGATCGCGTCGGCCGCGCTTTGGGTCTCGATGTCCACCGAGGCGGTCATTCCGGTGCGAACGCGCTCATCAAGCTGGTTGAGCTTCACGTACACGGTGTAGTTGACGACGCCCGAACTGGTTGTGGCGTTGGGCAGAATCGAGCTGACCGAACCCGTGAACGTCTTGCCTGAGATCGCGTCGAACGTGATCGTCGCAGGCTGGCTGACAGCGACGCTGGGGATGTCGACCTCACTTACCGTCAGCTCGACCTGGAGTGACTTCATGTCTGTGATGGTGATCGAGCTACCCGAGCTGTTGCTCGACGAGCTCGTCGACGAGCCGGAGCTTGAGCTGCTGCTCGCGGCCGCTGTGCCACCGCTCGACGAGGAGCTGGAGCTGGTACCGGACGACACGGCGGTGCCCACAGAAAGAGGAAGCGCCGTGATGACGCCGTCGATCGGAGCGGTGACGACCGTCTCCTTCGTATTGGTAAGCGCCGTCGCGTAGCTGCCCTTCGAAGTGGTCAAGCTGGCCTTGGCCGCCTGCAAGCCAAGATCTGCGGAAGTCACACCGAGCTCGGCGGCGTCAACGGACTCCTCGGCCGTTGTCACCGATCGCTTGGCCATCTTGAGGTTGTAGGCGTGATCGGGAGCCGTAGTGGCCTCGGCCTGCACTTTCCAGAGCGCCTTCTTGGCCTGCAGCACCTTTGTGTTGGCGTCGTAGAGCTGGCTTTCGGCCTGCTCGTAGGAGGACTCCGCCTGCGTGACCCCCTGCTTGGCCTGAAGTAGCGATGCCTTGGCCTGGAGCAGTGACGTTTGCACGCTGTCGCTCGTGATCGTGTAGAGCGTGTCGCCCGCCGTCACCGTCTCGCCGAGGCTGACGTAGAGCTTCTTCACGGTGCCGCTGATCTGCGGGTTGACCGTGACTGAGTCGGCAGCAACCGAGCTGCCGGTGCCGGATACCGCAACGCTGATGGCGCGCTTGGTGGCTGTTGCGGTCGACAAGGTCGATGTAGTGGAACTCTTCGACTGCGACAGCACGATGGCCGCCACAATCCCGACGATGACGACGAGCGCGATAACGGCTCCGATCGCCCACCGGCCCTTCTGCTTGCGCGCCGCCGTCAACGGCGCCGCGGTGAGCGGCACAGCCTCGGCGTTCACGACTGCCACCTCGTGGCAGTTGAGACGCGCGACGTGCGCGCTGCGGGGCGGGACTTTCCGATCATGGCGGCCTCCTCGGCGACAAGTAATACTCTTCGCCTTTGAAGCTACCGAGGACGTGCGCCCCGCGCGTCACCCGAGGGAGTGAAAGCTGCGTACCACGTTGGGAGTACGTGGCCGAGCCAAACTGCACCGGCAGAGACGTCGGCCGCCGCAGCGGCGGCCGAGGGTGGCTGCTACTCGCCTGGCTCGCCGGGGGTCACGAAGCCGCTCTCATAGGCCAGCGTGACGAGCTGGGCGCGGTCGCGCGCTCCGAGCTTCATCATGACGCGGCTCACGTGCGTCTTGGCTGTTGCGGGGCTGATAAACAGCTCGGTGGCGATCTCGGCGTTGGACAAGCCGTGCGCCACTAGCGTAAACACCTCGCGCTCGCGCTCGGTCAGGTGCTCCAGTTCGGAGAGCGAGGCGCGCACCTGCGCGGGCCTGCGCGCGAACTCGGCGATAAGGCGACGCGTGACGCTGGGCGCCAGGAGCGCCTCGCCGCCAGCGACGACGCGGATCGCCTCGAGCAGTGCCTCGGGATCGGTGTCCTTGAGAAGGAAGCCGCTCGCGCCCGCACGAAGCGCCTCGTAGACATACTCGTCGAGGTCGAACGTGGTCAGGATGATGATGCGGGCATCGGCCGTCTTGGGATCGGCGATAATCGCGCGAGTCGCCTCGATGCCGTCCATGAGCGGCATGCGGATGTCCATGAGAACGACGTCGGGCACCGTGTCGCGAGCCAGTGAGACAGCCTCGACACCGTTGGAGGCCTCGCCAACGGCCTCGAGATCGGGCGCCGAGTCGACCAGCATGTGAAAGCCGCCGCGCACCAGGGCTTGATCGTCGGCGACAAGTACGCGAATGGGCGCGGTTCCGGTCATGTGGTGCTCCTCACGATGGGGAGGCGCGCGGCAACGTGGAAACCGCCACCCGGCATGGGCGCAGCCTCAAACGTGCCGCGCAGCGCTGTGACGCGCTCGCGCATGCCGGCCAGACCGTGACCTCCCGCGGGCACCGGCGTGGGTGGAGTGTTGCCGTCGTCGTCGATGGTGATGCTCAGCGCGCCCTCTTCTCGGCGGATGCAAAGCATCACGTTGCAGATGCCAGCGTGGCGGACGACGTTGGTCAGCGACTCCTGGACGATGCGGTACGCCGAGCCCTCGACCACCGCCGGAATCTCGCCGAGATCGGCGTCGACGTGGGACTCCACCTTGTAGCCGGCCTCTGTGAGCGGCGCGATCAGGTCGGCGAGCCGAGCCAGCCCGGGAGCGGGCGCCAGCGGTGCGTCGCCCTCCTCCCCCGCTCGCAGCACGCCGAGCATGGCGCGGAGCTCGTCGAGGGCGTCTCGGCTGGTACGGCGGATCGCGTCGAGCGCTTTGCGGGCCTCGGCGGGGTTGGAGTCGATGACGTGCGCGGCTGCGCCGGACTGGACCGCGATGATCGACAGCGAGTGCGCGGTGATGTCGTGCAGCTCGCGAGCGATGTGCAGCCGCTCCTCGTCGACGCGCCGCCGGGCCTCCTCGTCGCGTGTGCGCTCCGCATCGGCGGCTCGCTGCTCGACCTCTGCGACGTAGGCTCGGCGGTTGCGAGTCGCATCGCCCATCGCCCCGGCCACGCCGAGCAGCGCGATGATGCGCACCGACTCGGCGAGCAGGCCGGTGCTGCCCACGGCGAACCATGCCGCGCCGAGCTGTGCGGCGGCGGAGAGCACGCCGGCGACGATCACGACGCGCCGATCGCGCAGGGATGCAACGGTGTAGAGCGCTACAAGCGGCGCGAGCCAAGCGATGTTGGGTGGGAAGTGGCCCACTTCGTAGACGACTGCTGCAAGAGTGGTCACGCCCAGGATCGTCAGCGGATAGCGCCGACGCCACACCAGGGGCAGGAAAGCGAGCGCAGTGACCACGTACGCCCAGGGCGAGGGAGTCCCGCCCGGACCGAACGGGGTGGCCGTCGGCGGTTGCGCCGAGAGCCTCGTGAGGGCGGCGTGGTCGAGTTGCCGGGGGCCATGCCCGCCATCGCCAAAGGAGAGCGAGCGCGGAATCAGTAGGCCCATGCAACCCACGACCGTCAGCGCGAGCGCGAACGCCGCGTCCTGCACGATCTGGGGAAGCCGCTTGAGGGTATGTGTCATGTTCTCGACCATGACGTGATGGTAGCCGCTCGCCGAGATGAGCGCATGAGCTTTGTGGAGTACCTGTGAATACTCCGTGTGCGGTAGCGGCTAGGAGCGGGGTCGCACTGGCTAGCGCGCGCGGCCGAGAGCAACCGTCACCAGCACCTCGCCATCGCGGACGAAAGCCGGGAACGTCGAGACGTGTGCGTCCGGATGATCCGTCGTTCCGGTGCGCACGTCGTAGCGCCACCCATGCCACGGGCACGTCAGGTAGTAGCCGTCCGTGAAGCCGTCGGAGAGCGGCCCGAACGCGTGGCGGCACAGATTCGAGAGCGCGAAAACCTCGTCGTCGACCCGCGCGACCACTATGTCGCGCTTGCCGATCTTGACGTGGCGCACCCCTCCCGGCGCGAGGTCCTCAAGACGCGCGACCGGCACGTCGACCAGCGAGCCGGCATGCGGCTCCTCAATCACGCCGATCAGCTCGGCGCCGTCCTCGACATCGGTGCGGATGAACAGACCGCACCAGCACTTCTGCATCGCCGCGAACTGGTCGGAGTAGAACGCGATGCACGGACAGACGATCTTCAGGTCTTCCTTGGGATCGCCCGTGCGCATGCGGCAGGGGCAGTAGACGTCGCCATCGCGATCGAGGACGACAAGCTCGCTCTCGAGCACGTCGTCGACAAACTCGGTCTCGGTGTTGAACTTGTAGCCGAGATGAGCCGCGAACGGCTCCATGTAGGCTTTCAGGTCGTTGATGGTGGTTCCCGCCGGCAGGACACGGCGGACCGGTTTGGTTTCGTCGGGCGTCATCGGCCTGAGCCTACAGCCCGAGGACTTCGGAGATGCGGCTCTTGTTGAAACCGACAACTACCTCGTCGTCGACGACCAGCACGGGGAAGGACGTTCCGCCCGAAAGGCGCTTGACCTCGGCGGCAGCGACACCCTTGGGAGTCTCGGGATCGCCCGGAGTTCCTTCGAGCAGATCGACCTCGGTCAACTCGTACGCGACCTCGTGCTCGTCGAGAAACTTCTTGGTCATGCGGCAGTATGGGCACGTAGAGAGTGCGTACAGGTGAACGGTCATTGTGGACTCCTTTTGGTGAGTCGCGCGATCGCGGCATCGCGCCACGAGTGATGCGAAGGGTACATCTGGAGACGTATGTTCCCGAAACTGCGAACGACCGACTTGGAGCCATACCATGCCCGATGAACGCACAGGATGCCCACCCACCGATGCCGAGCGCCGAATCATCATCATCGGCGGCGGCTACGCGGGCACGACGCTTGCCGTGCGGCTCGGCCGAGCACTGAAGCGTCGACCCCGGCCGGGGGTCGAGGTGCTGCTCGTCGAGAACAACCCGTGCCAGCAAGCGCTCTCCGAGTTGGACCTGGTCGCGGCGGGACCAGAGCGACCCGAGTTCTGCGAGCTATGGCTGCCGGCCGTACTCAAGAACCTCCCAGTGCGCACGTGCTTCAACCGCGCCGAGAAGATCGACTGCGCTCGGCGGGTTGTGACCATCCGAGGCGGGCAAGAGGTCAGCTACTGGCGTCTTGTCATCGCGACGGGCGCCGTACCGTCGCTCCCACCGATTCCCGGGCTTGCCGAGCACAGCATGACGATGTGGTCGGTCGCCGACGCCCAGATGCTGCAAGCCCGCGTTCACAACCAGATGAGGCTCGCCGCCGCGATGCCCTACGCCGAGGATCGGCGCCGAGCACTGTCGGTCACGGTCTGCGGTGGTGGTGCTACGGGCGTCGAGATCGTCGGCACGCTCGGCCAGCTGCTCCCCAAGCGAGCGGCCGATCTGGGGCTCGACCCCAACGACCTCAACATCCACCTGATCGAGGGCCGCCCTAGCATCCTCTACGACCTGCCCGAGGCGCAGCGCACCATGGCGGCTCGGCGCCTGACTCGGCTCGGCGTGGAGGTCGTGACCGGCTCTATGGTCGCGAGCATCGACGCTGAGGCCGTCACGCTGGCCGATGGGCGGCGCGTTCCAAGCGCCGTGCTAGTCTGGTGTGGTGGGGCGAAGTCCGACCCGCACGCATCGGAGTGGGGCTTTACGCTGGACAACGGCGGGCGCATCGTGACCGGTCCGGACGGCAAGGCGCACGGCCTAGACGACGTCTACGCCCTGGGCGACGTGGCCTCGTTCCACAACCCGCGGACCAAGGGCGTGCTTCCCATGCTCGCCCAGTTCGCGATCACCTCGGCCGAGCACGCCAGCGGCAACCTCCTCGCCGAGATAGACGGCGCCCCGACGACCCCCTTCATGCCGAGCATGCACGGCGAGTTCGTAAGCGTTGGCCCGAGCTGGGGCGTGGGCTGGATGTTTGGGCTCAAGCTCTCGGGCTTTCCCGCCATCTTCATGAAGCGGCTCACGTACGTCCTGTACTGGTGGCAAGTGGGTGGGATTCCGCTGGCGTGGAAACGCGGGCGCGAGTTGCTCTCGATGCAGCGCTAGGCTCGAAGTGTCGGAGCCGCAGTGTACACTGCCCAGCATGCCAACAGCCTCTCAATTGCGCGTCGTCTTTCTCGGTTCCGGCTCGGCGGGTAATGCCGTTGCGGTCACGGACGGCGTGACGACGCTGTTGGTCGACTGCGGGTTCTCGGCAAGGGAGACGGTTCGCCGGCTGAAGCTTGCGGGACTGGCCGCCGAGGACGTCAGCACGATCCTGGTCACGCACGAGCACTCCGACCACATCCGTGGCGTCGACGTCTTCCAGCGCCGGCACGGGATGGCCACTGTCGCCTGCACGCTCGGGACGCGACGAGCCGCCGGCTTTGACGGGCTGGAGGGCGAGGCGGTCGCGCTGGTCCCCGGAGAGATCACCCGGTTCGGGACGCTGTCGGTGCTGCCGTTCCGCACGTCACACGACGCAGCGCAGCCGGTGGGCTACGTGATTGAGACCGAGAGCGGTCAGCGGCTCGGGCTCGCGACCGACACCGGCGTGCTGACCCCGGAAGCCGCCGAGGCGCTAGCCGACGTCGACTTGCTGGGCTTGGAGAGCAACCACGATCTCGGGATGCTCGAGAACGGGCCGTACCCGTCCTACCTGAAGCGCCGCATCCGCTCCGAGCAGGGCCACCTCTCCAACCCCGACGCGTGCGACGCGATCGAGCGGCTGGCAAGCAACCGGCTGCGCCACGTCTTCGCGCTACATCGCTCGAACACCAACAACAGCGCCACGATCGTGCGGCGCGAACTGGCTGCGCGTATGACGGCGATCGGGCTGCGCGTGCCGGTCGAAGTGGCGCCGCAAAACGACATACTGGACTCCGAGCCGCCGCAAGGCATCCTCTTTGGCAAAGAGGCCCGGTGATGCGCGATGACCATGCCAGATGAGCCCCGCCTGCGCGGGCATCACTTCGTCTGCCTGCAGTTCTTCCGCGGGGAGGGTTACTCGGCGAGTTTCGTCGAGAACCTGACGCGCGTGATCGAGCGCGCCGGCGAGACGTCAGCGCTGCTGGTCGAGGGCGCCGATGACGTATGCGCTGCATGCCCGGGGCTGGCCGCAGACGGCACGTGTGTCGACCCCAGCGCAGGCGAAGCCGAAGTACGGCGAATCGATCGGCTCGCGTTCAGCGTGCTGTGCGTGGAGCCGGGAGCCCGGTTGTCGCTCGCCGAAGCGCGCGAGCTGCTCTCGGCAGACGCGATCGCGGCGGGTCGCTGGCGCTCAGAGGCGTGCAGCGGCTGTGCCTGGGAGGCCGGCTGCGAGGCCGGCTGGGACGCGCTCCTCGGCGAGGCCGAGTAGGGCTACTTCGCGGGCCGGGGCGTTAGTACGACCGGGCCGTACACGGTAGCTGGCGGGTACGCCGTCGCGAGGCGCAGAGGCTTGCCCGCGATCGTCCAGTCCGCGTTGAGCGCCGGCGGGTTGTGAAGCGCGACGGCGTACTCCTGATTCTTCGCCGAGTTGCGAAACACTGCCCAGGTCAGGTAGAGCGCCGGGCGTCCGCCGAGGTCGAACGCCGTGTGAGTCACGTACGCTTGGTCGGCGACGAAACTCAGGTCGCGGCCAACCGCGTCGATGGCATTGCCCCAGTTCACGAGCTCGCCGTTGGGGTCGATCAGCCACTCGCCACGCTTGCTCCCCTTACGCAGCCCAAACGACGTTTCGCCCACGTCACCAGAGAGCAGCACCTGGTATGAAGCGGGCTCAGCCTTGAGGTCGGCCGCGAGCGACTTGGCTGAGGCGGATGGCTTTGCGACGTCGCGCACCGGGACGATCAGCGCGGTCGAGAAACCGGTCGAGGTCGAGAGGATGCTCGCTGCATCGGAGCCGAACACGATCGGCTGCGCGTGGTCGTTGGGAAGCTCGATCCAGAACTGGCCGTTGGCTGAGGCTGCCTTGGCAAGCTCGGCGATCTTCTTCTTGTCGGTGAGTTGGTGAAGGCCGGTCAGCTGTGTCGCAGCCGGAGGAAACCACGCGACGGTCACAGTGGTCTCGGCAACCTTGCGCGGGCGCCCCGCGAGCGAGGCAGCCATGTCTAAGGGAAGCGTCTGCTGACCGGCGGTCGACGAGGTGGCCACCGAGGAGCCTGCGCCACCCGTGCTCGCCGCGCCGCCCGTGCTGCTGCCGGTGGTCGGTGCCGAGCAGCCAGCCAGCGATGCCGCGATCGCGATTGCGACCAACGTTGTCAGAGCCAGGTGCGACACTCGGCGAGATGAGATGCGGTTGAGCACGGGCACTCCCTGGGTCTGCGCTTCACGGGTGGTTCGCTGAGTGCAGGGTAGTGGCTCGTGCGGACGCGCGCCAGCGTTACAGGCACTCGAGCCGGTGAAACGCGACATCGAGGTCGGTCGCAATCTGCGCGCCGCTGGCAACGGCGTTGTGCCACAGCGTAGCGGCTTCCCCGCCGGTGAAGTCCCGGCCGTCTACGCTACCGACGAGCACCAGCCGCCTACCGCTTTCGACGGCGGCGCGCAGGTTCGCGACGTTGCCGTGACCGAACGGCACCTCGGCGATCACGATGACGTCAGAACCGTCCGCGAGAGCTCGAACGCGGCTCTCCGCGTCGGCGTCCATCGGCGCGAACGGCGGCAGCTCGACGTGCTCGACGCGCAGCGCCTCGGCGACGAGTTGGTCGGCGTCGCCCGTGTTCAGCGCGCCCGCCGAGACGTGCCAGCCGCACAGCACGAGGCGCCGCATCAGCGAGGCGGCCACGCCCGAGCCGCCGACAACAAGCACTCGCCCACGCGGCTCGCCGGCGACGGACTCCTCGCGCAGCACCGGAGTGACGCTCACGGCGCCGGTGACGACGTCGGTTCCAACCACGGCTCGCACGCCGAACACGTCGCGCAACATCGCGGTGGTGATGACCTCGGCCGGCGACCCGACCGGGCCGAGACGGCCGTCGGCGACCACGGCGACTCGGTCGGCGTAGCGCGCCGCGAGATCGAGGTCGTGGAAGACGGCGAGCACGGCCATGCCCTCATCGGCGAGCGAACGCGTCAGGTCGAGGATCTGCATGCTGTGGTTCAGGTCCAGGTGGCTTACGGGCTCGTCGAGCAGAAGGACCGAGGGCTCCTGCGCGAGAGCTTGCGCGAGTGCAAGCCTCTGCAGATCGCCGCCGGAAAGAGCGTCCGTGGGCTTCTCGGCGAGGCGAAGCGTGTCGGTCAGGCGCATCACGCGTTCGACGATCGCGTCGTCCACGTCGCTGGGAGCAGCAAAACGCGTGAGGTGCGGGTGGCGCCCCATCGCGACGAACTCGCGGGCCGGGACCGAGAACGCGGCCGTGACCTGCTGCGGCACCACGCCGACGAGTCGCGCGCGCTCGATGGGCTGCATGCTGCGAGCATCGCGACCGGAGAGCAGCAGGGAGCCGCCGAGCAGCTCGGCGTCGCCGGTGACCGCCCGTAGCAGCGTGGACTTGCCCGCGCCGTTGGGGCCGACGAGTCCGACGACCTCGCCCGCCTCGACTGCAAGCGTCGCTGCGCACACGACGCGCTCGTGGGCGTAACCCACGTCTGCGCCGACGTACGCGATTGCGGCCGGGTCGGCGACGTGCGCCGCCGCGCTTCCCGGCGCTGCCGGAGCCGCCACACCCGCTGCCGGGTGCTCGCCGTCTGCGCGCTGCAAGCTCACGCGCGCCTCCCACGAATCAGCAGCCAGATGAAGAACGGCCCGCCGAGCACCGCGGTGACGATCCCCACGGGGATTTCGACCGGCGCCAGAATGGTCCGCGCGACAAGGTCGGCGAGGACCAACACGATTGCGCCGGCGAGGAGCGACGCTGGCAGCAGCCGTCGGTGATCGGGGCCGAGCACGAGTCGAACCATGTGCGGCGTCATCAACCCGACGAAGCCGATGAGTCCAGAGACTGCCACTGCCGCCGCCGTGAGGAGCGAGGCCGTCGCCAGTATCACAAGCTTGAAGCGCTCGACGGACAGGCCGAGGTGCCCCGCGCGCTCGTCGCCCAACAGCATGAGGTTGAGCTCTCGGGTCGAGAGCAGTGGCACGATGATGCCGATCACGAACATCGGCGCGATCATCCAGATGTACTCCCACGATGCCGCGCCGAGGCCTCCCATCATCCAGTAGACGATGGCGGCCATCTGCTGGTGTGCGAAGACCATCACGAACGAGGTGATCGCCGCCAACGTGTAGGAGAGCGCTACGCCCGCAAGCAGCAGCGACGTCGCCTCGAGTCGCCCGCCGAGCGACGCCAGCCTCACCACCAGCATCATCGTGAGCAGCGCGCCAGCGAATGCCGCGAGCGGCACGACACCGAAACGCATCGCGGTCGCGCCGGCGGTCGCGGTCAGCGCAATCATCGCGCCGAGCCCCGCTCCGCTCGAGACCCCGAGGATGTAGGGGTCGGCGAGCGGGTTGCGGAACAGCGCCTGGTACAGCGTGCCCGCTCCCGCGAGCGACGCGCCCACGAGCGCGGCGAGAAGCACTCGCGGCAGGCGCACCTGCACGATCAACGTGTCGGCCAGCCCTCCGCCACCGCCGTGCAGCGCGCGGCCCAGCGCGGCGAGCGCATCGGCTGGCGGGACGTACACCGCGCCCCACGCCACGCCGGCCACCATCGCAGCCATCAGCCCGACGACCAGCGAGGCCATCACGGCAGAGGGGGGAAGGTGTCGGCGGGCGGGCGTCATCCGTCGCTAGTGAAGCTGGATACCGGGGTGCAGTGCCAGCGCGATCGCCTTGAGGCCCTCCACGATGCGCGGACCACCACGCGACACGATGCTGTCGTCGAGAATCACCACTCGGTTGTTCTTGATCGCTGAGATCGCCGAGTAGCCCGGGCGCCTCTCGATTGACGAAGGGTCGCTCGAGGAGCCCTTTGTCGCGAGGTAGACGCTGGGGTTGGCCTTGATGAGTTGCTCGGAGGAGAAGCTGACGTAGCCCGGCTGCGTGACCACGTTCGTGCCACCGGCAAGCGTAATCAGCTCGTCCATCAGCGTGCCTTGGCCCGCCGTGAAGAGCGGGTTTTGGCCGATCTCGATGAAGGTGGAGACGGTGGGGCTGGCAGCAACGGCCGCTTCGATGCTCTGAATGTCGGCCTTCATGCCGTCGAGCAGCGTGGACGCCTTGTCGGAGGAGCCGGTCACCTTGCCGACTCGCTCGATGTCGGCATAGACGCCGGGCAGCGACTGGGGATCGAGCACGACGACGGTCGCGCCGAGCGCCTCGAGCTTCTTGACGACGTCGGCCTGCACGCCGCTCGTCGCCAAGATAAGGTCGGGCTTGGCAGCCGCGACGGCCTCGATGTTGGGGCCGGCGAAGTCGCCAACCTTGGTGATCGAGGCGACCTGGCTGGGATAGTCGTCGTAGCTCGTCACGCCCACGACCTCACTGCCGAGACCCAGCGCGAACAGTATCTCTGTGTTGGCCGGTGCGAGCGAGACGATGCGCTTCGGCTCGGCCTTGACGGTGATGCTACGGCTCGCGTCGTCGGTGATCGTCACGGGGAAGCCCGCGGCGTTGGCGGAAGTGGCTGCGGGCGTCGCGCTGCTCGAACCAGAGTTGCTGGCGCAACCTGTCAGGGCAATGGCGGCCAGTGCGGCGAAGATCGTCGCGATCAGTAGGGCCCGTGCGGTTCTGGTAGTGCGGGTCATGCGTCCTCCTTGTTGTCGGTACTACGCGGATTGACGCGTCCCGCCCAACGACAAAACCCGCCGCACGGCTTGAGAGTTCAAGCCAGGCGAGCGGGTCTTCGTGTAGGTGCGGAGCGGTTCGGGGAGTCGTGCCAGGACGGCACTCACCCGCGAGCCGGCCTCATTTCCTCGAAGGCCGCGTCGCGCATCACTCGGCAGGTCTCCTGACTTGCCCGGGCAAGATCGCACAGGCTTCACAGTGGCGGGTACCGTCCCGGATTTTCACCGGGTTCCCTATTCTCCCGCCAGCCGAGGAGGCTGCCGGGCACCGAGCGACGCCTATTCGGTTATGAATCGTTGCGAGTCTAGCCCAGCATCCCCAGACGCGCTAGCCGCGCTGGTCACGCCGTCGAGACCCGCGCACGGGGGCTGTGCATCACCTGGAGAGAGATTGCCTAGAAGAGACTGCCTATCGCATCTCGCATGGTACCTGCGCCGTGCTCGGCCAGGAAGTCGTTGACCGTCATGTAGATGGCCGGGTCGAGCGGGCTTCCCAGCAACTCCAGCGCTTCGAGGATCGCGTCAAGCAGGATCCCGTGGTCGACGAGCAGTGGTAGCAGTGACTCGTCGACTCGCGTCCCTCCCGCCGAGCAAAGCCGGCGACGACCCTGTGGCGTGTGAACGACGATGCCCTCGCAGTCGCGCACTTCGCCGAGGAACTCGATGCCGAAGACTCCCTGCGAGCTGTCGAACAAGCGCCGATACGACCGCCCAGTGAACTCGTAGCCGCCCGCGCGCTGCAGCATCTCGAGGCTCTCACCCGTGCGGAATGGTTTCACCGGCAGCTCGTTGAGCAGCTCTCGGAGGTTGGCGATCTCGATGAGCTCGCGATCCGTCAGCCCGTCGCGCAGGAGCGTGAGCGCAACAGTGGCCTCGGCGTCGGAGTTCGCCGAAAGAAGAGAGGAGACCAGCTCGAAGTCGACGTTTGCCGCGGCGAGGGTCTGCATGACACGCCGTGTCGTGGCCACTTGCGCTTCCCTTCCCGTAAGCACCGGCCGGCCCAGGGCGCGACACCAGTGGTTGGCACCCCTTCCCGGATGCCACCTCTTATGTCGGCAGTTGGACACACAAACTTGGTGACCGAACTCACACGGCCAACGAGCGTGCGGCTCCGGGCTACTGGGCGGGCAGCTCGGCGGTCGCGGCTGGGGTGACGGCCGGGCGCACGGTCGACGCCGCAAGCCACGAGAGCACCAGCATCACGCCAAAGATCGCGACCACCATCCCGAAGAACGGCGCTTTGATGTCCCATCCCGAGTTCAGTACGGGGCTGTCGGGATGCATCGCGCGCTTGACCGGGTCGAGGAAGAGGTCCGACATCAGCACGATCATCGCGGCGGTGAACACGACGTCTGCTACGGCCTTGTAGAGGCGATTCTCGAGTACGAGCCAGTCGAGCAAGAGCAGGACGGCAACGCCAAATAGCAGCAGAATCTGAGCGCGGAGGCGCGGATCGGCGCCGATGATGACGAGTTCGGAGGTCTTCGACCCAGAGAAGTCCCAGGTGGATGAGGCCGCGATGAAGCCGAGCACGCTGTTGACGAGCCAAAGCGGCGCCGCCACGGCGCGAAAGCCCACCTCCCAAGCGTACAGACGCTCGTTGCGCGTGAAGACGTAGACGAGCCCGAAGACACCCATGAGCGTGAAGATCATCAGGTTTACCCAGGTCGAGCCTCCGTGAAGCAGGGGCAGCTTGACCTTGTTGCCGAGCCCGACGACGGGCGGAATCGACATCACGAGCACGCCGACAACCACCACCAGGACCGCGACGACTGCAGCTCCCAATGCGAGCGATCTTCTCGAAAGTGACGAATACATCAAGCGTCTCCCGGATGGTGCTCGATTGTTGGGCGCGACTCAGCCGCGCTCACGCAGGTAGTCTAGCAGCCTGAAACGTGCCAACCCCGGCCCGCGCTGCAGGCGAAGCCCTCGGGGCCTAGGCCGCCTCTCCGGCCGCCGATGCCTCGATTGCGACGAGTGCCGCCGGCGCGACCGATGGGGCCGGAAGTGCATCGCCTGCAGTTCGCATGCCCGCGAGCGTGACTCCGGCGACGGTTACGGCACCGCCGAGCACGGTGAGCAACTGAGGCGCCTCGCCCAGCCAGACCCAAGCGACGAGGACGCCGACAACCGGCACGAGGTACAGGAAGCGCGCAGCTACGCCTGGCGGCATCGCGGAAACCGTGCGTGACCACAACGCGTACGCGACGCCGCCAGGAAGCGCCGCGAGGAATACGAGGGTGGCGATCTGTGCGGGAGTCGCGGTGACGACCGAGTGGACTGCACCCGGCGCGAAGACGAGGAACGGCAGCGATCCGGCGACCATGGCGTAGGTGGTGACCTCCATCGGCGAGTAGCGCGCGAAGAGCGGCTTGCTGACGATCGTATAGAGCGCGAAGGACAGGGCCGCCACAGCGATCAAAGCCATCCCCTCCCCGCTCCCGCTGAAGCTGCCTTTGGCGGCGCCCATGATGGCCAAGCCGGCCATGCACGCGACGAGCCCGATCCAGGTGTACCGACTGCTGCTCTCTCGACCGACCGCGACGGCAATCAGCGTTGTGAACACAGGATTGAGATTGACCAGGAAGCCAGCCATCGACGCCGAGACAGCCTGCTGACCGAAGACGAGCAGCAACTGGTAGACCCCGAACCCGAGCAGCCCAGCGAGTATCAGAGTGGGCAGATCGCGGCGCTCGGGCAGGCGCATCCCTGTCATGCGGCCGTAGATGACAAAGCCCAGCGAGGTCAGGCCCCATCGCAGAAACAGGAGGTTCCCGGGCGAGAAGTGCTGGAGGGCCGCTACCATCCCGGCGAACGACGTGCTCCAGATCAGCACCGTCGTCAACGCGGCAGCGATGGTGGCCGTTCCGTAGCGCTTGAGCATGAGCGTGTGAGCCTTCCGCAGACCTAGTATCCGTGAGCGGGAGACACCCGCGTGAGCCAAGGGCGAAGTCTAGAGGGTTGCTCCGTGGGATTACATGCGCAAACGAAGGCTTCAAGGTACTATCTACTTCGCTTCCACTGAGTTTGCCTACAACGACTTGCGAAAGGTATGCAGATGGACGATATCGACCGCGAACTCATTTCTGCGCTCCAGGACGACGCTCGCGCGACCTATGCGGAGTTGGGACGGCGCGTGGGGCTCTCGGCACCTGCGGTGGCCGAACGCGTACGTCGTCTTGAGGCCACTGGCATCATCAGCGGCTACCACGCGACCATCGACCTGAAGCGCGCGGGCTACGGCATCGTTGCCTTCGTACGGCTGACGTCCCCGGGCGACCTGGCTCACCAGCTCGAGAACATGGCGATCGCAACTCCCGAGGTTCTCGAGTCTCACCGCGTCACGGGCACCGAGAGCTTCGTACTGAAAGTGGGCGTGACGTCGATCGAGCATTTGGAGCGCATCGTCGTGAAGTTCCTGCCGTACGGGCAGACGACGACGTCGATCGTGCTCTCCTCGCCGGTGACGTGGCGCAAGGTCGAGATGACCGAGAAGTAGCGCGTCTGCGCGTATGCGTCCAGACGCGCGAACGGCGCGAAGCCCCGCGCTTCGCGCCGTTCGTGGGCCGCTGCCTGCGGCACCTTTTCCTGCCCCGAGCCAGCTGGGGAGCCGGCTTCTAGGGGCCTTCCCGGAAGCATCTGGGGATCAGCAGATGCGGTCCGGACCATTCGTGGGGCTGGGAGGGGGGTCCCGCCACAACTGAATCTTCGGCCCATCGGCGCGCCATGAAAAGGGGGTGCGGAAGCGTGCATGTGACCTGCGTCACGCCCGGGCCGCGATGGCTACTCCAGCAGTAGGCGAAACTGCTCTGCGGGACCGCCGCTAAGGCGTGAAAGTGATCGCTTGAACGTCCTCAATGGTTACCAAGCCGCTCGTAACCATGGCGTCGAGCCTTGGCAAGATGCGCTGGACCGCCTCGGCGGAGTCTACGAAGACGATCGCGATCGGTAGGTCGTCGGCGACGTCGAGCAGGTGCGCCGAGTGCGTCCGTCCCGTGCCGCCGTAGCCGAGAATCCCGCGCGTTGCCGTGGCTCCCGCGATGCCCTCGGCGTGCAGCATCGTGACGATCGCCTCGTAGAGCGTATGGCCGTCGTGGCGATCGGTCTCGCCGACGAGCACCGTGACGCGTTGAGCTGCATTGACTGCCTTCATCGCGTTTCCCCTCTAGACCGCTCGTCCAACGACGATGCCGATCCAGGCCGCGCCCAGACCGAGAATCGCGCTGCCAAACATGTTGACGAACCCGGCCGACCAAAGACCGCTTTGCATCAGTGCGATCGACTCGTACGACAGCGTCGAGAACGTGGTGAACCCGCCAAGAACTCCTGTGCCCAGGAACAGCCGCCAGTCGCCCGACACAACACCGCGCTCGACGGAGAGCGCCATCAGCACACCGATGAGGAAAGCGCCGACCACGTTGATGAGCATCGTGTGCCAGGGGAAACCCGCGCCAGTGCGCCCGACCATCCACGTGCCGATGCCCCACCGCAGTGTCGCGCCGATGGCGCCACCCACGGCCACAGCCGCCACCTCTCGCACGTCGCATCCCCTTCCGCCGCTCGGTCTGGCTGAAGTCTACCCCGTCGCTCTGACACCGGCACGCGTCTTGCGCCAAGGCGGCTGCTACGTCCTATAGGGAAAGAACGTCGCATGACGGCTACCGACAACACGCCAACGCCCGCGCCCCAGCGCCGCCTCAGCCGTCGCAAGCTCGTGCTGGGCTCACTGCTCGGGCTGCTCGCGGTGATCCTGGTCGCGGCGCTCGCAGTTCACCTGGCAGCCGGCAGCGCGTATCGGCGCAGCTTCTCGGCGAGTCTGCCGCTGACCCAACGCGCTACAGCAGCCGAGCAGGCCAGCGGGCTGGAGCCTTGGGACTCGCGCTACGCGACCCGCGCGGTCGTGATGCGCAAGTGGCTGCACGGCTCGATCCTGCTCTCGCAGGACGCCGCCCTGCCCGCGATGCTGGAGTTGGCCGACGCGTACCGCCTCGACGTAGGCGATGCGGAGCTGCTCGCCCTGTTCCAGAAGGCGCAGCAGCAGCTGAGCCTCGACACCAACCGCAAGGCGCACCTCCAGCACGCGCATGAAGGCCCGGGAGGCACGCTCAGACCGCAGGACGTGCTCAGGTAGCCGCGCCATCGTCGCCTGC
>JARLGT010000030.1 GCA_031292615.1 Coriobacteriia bacterium
ACACGCGCAGCCGGCCGCGCTGGCGGGACTCCTCTGCGACATGCAGCGCAAGGGCTGCGACGGCCTGCTGACGGCCTCGAACCTTCTTGAACGGCTCGATGATCCCGTCGGCGTTGACCTCGAGGACGGGCTTGATGTTGAGCAGCGACGCGGCTAGTCCGGTCGCTTTGCCTGCTCGACCGCCTTTGACCAAGTAATCGAGCGTGTCCAGCAAGAAGAAGAGACGGGAGGCGGCGGCGACTGCAATCGCGCGCGCCTCGATCTGTTCGGCGGTCATCCCCGCGTCCCGAGCCTCGACGGCGGCAAGCATGATCAGCGCAGTACCTTGCGAAGCGCGCTTGCCGTTTACCACTCGCACGTTGACGAGCGCATCCTTGGCCGCGAGCATCGCCGACTCGTACGTCCCGGAAAGCGCGGCCGATAGCGTCACGACGACGATCTCCTCGCAGCCCTCGGCAGCCAACTCGCGATAGGCGGCGGCGAACTCGGCCGGAGACGGCTGGGATGTGGTGGGAAGAGCCGTGGCGGCCTCGAGCTTGCGGTAGAACTCGTCGGGGCGCAGATCGATCCAGTCGCGATAGTGCTGGTCACCGAAGTGGACCGTGAGCGGCACCATCTTGACGCCGATGGCCTCAAGGTCGGTGGGTTCAATGTCGCACGTGCTGTCTGTGACGATACCGACCTTTGGCATGCGTGCTCCTATGTACGTTCGCTACTCGGCGGCCATGATGATCGGGTAGAGCGGCTGCTCGCCGCGGTGCGTTTCGATGTCGACGTCGTCGTGCACTTCTGCGATGCGAGCGGCCAGAGCGCAAAGCTGCTCGTCGGAGAAGCCCTCGCCCGCAAGGAGGGTCAGTGTCTCTTCTCCCCCGTCAAGGAGTATCTCGGCAAGCCTGGTTGCGACTTCGTCGACGTTGTCGCCGACAACCTCGATCTCGTGGTCGACGATGCCGATGACCTGGCCTGCTTTGATGGCGCCGACCTTGCCCTTGGCGTCCTTGACGGCGGTCGTGACCTCGCCGGTGCGCACACTCTCGGCGGCCTCCGTCATCGCCGCGACGATGGAGTCCAGGTCGCCGTCCTCGTCCCCAGCCAACAGTGCGGCGAACGACTGGGGGACCGACGTGGTCTGCACCACCGCGACGGGCTTGTCTGCGATGGACGCAGCAGCCGTGGCCGCCATGATGATGTTCTTGTTGTTGGGGAGCACAACGACCTTCTCGGCATGCACTCGACGAATCGCCTCGGCCAGATCGGCGGTCGAGGGATTCATGGTCTGCCCGCCCGAGACGACCTCGTCTACCCCGAGGGACTTCAGAATCTGAACGAGGCCCTCGCCCGCCGCGACGGCGACAAACCCGAGCGGCTTGCGCTCGCCGAGTGCCGACTCGTCCGGCTCGGCTGCGATGATCGCATCGCGCGTCTCGGCTTGGCGGCGCATGTTGTGGATGTGGACCTCGGCGATCTCGCCCACCGACGTCATGTGCGCGAGCACCGAGCCGGGGTCGTTGGTGTGAACGTGGACCTTAAACTCGCCATCGGCTCCGACAACGAGCTCGCTCCCACCAACTGAGGCGACGAAGTCGTGAATCTCCTCGGCCTTGATCTCGGGTCCGAAGAGCAGGAACTCGGTGCAGTAGAGATACTCGCTGTCGTCCCAGTCGTCGACGGGCACGACCTTGAGGCCACCTGCGGCCATCGAGACGTCGGCAATCTGGATCTCCTGGCCGAGCGCCGCCGCCACGAAGCCCTCGAAGAGGATCGCGAGCCCAAAGCCGCCCGCGTCCACGACTCCGTTGTCCTTGAGCACGGGCAGAAGCTCAGGCGTCCGTCGCACGGACTCAAAGGCGGCGGCACTTGCGCTGGACAGTGCTTCTTCGAGTGCCACATCGGCATCTGCCAGACTGCGCGCCGCCTCAGCGGTATCGCGAAGCACGGTAAGGATGGTGCCCTCCACCGGCTTTCGGACGGCCTGGAAGGCAACGGTGACCGAGCGCTCCAGTGAAGCGGCCAAGACTTCGGTGTCGTAGATCTCGGCACCGTCGACGCCCTCGCACAGGCCTCTCAGAATCTGGCTCAGGATGACTCCCGAGTTACCGCGAGCGCCCATGAGAGACCCGTGGGTGATCGCGTGGCACAACGCCTCGGCATCGACGTCAGGGCCCAGCTTGGCGACCTCAGCGACGACCACGTCCATCGTCAGGGACATATTGGTGCCCGTGTCCCCGTCGGGCACCGGGAATACGTTGAGTCGGTTGACCTCTTCTTTTCGGTCTTTGAGCGCCTGCGCAGCGGTGGACACGAGCGCAAGGTATCGAGATGCGGTCATTTGATCGGCTCCGAGGGTCTCGTGATTTACGGCGTGCGGACTTTGACGCCCTGCACGTGCACATCGACGTTGGCCACTCTGACGTCCGCAGTATTCTCGAGCACGTAGCGGACACGATTGGCGAGATTGTGGGAGACCTCGGCGAGGTTGGTTCCGAACTCGATGATGACGTAGAGGTCGGCAACGATTCCCTCGTCGGTAGAGACGACCTTGACTCCTTTGCGCAACTTAGCGGCAGGCAGGAGCTGCGCCACGCCGTCGCGGAGCGTCTGGCTCGCCATGCCGACGATGCCGTAACTCTCAAGAGCGGCATAACCGGACAGGTCGGCAAGAACGTCGTTCGCGATGTTCACACAGCCTGGAACAGGCTTGGGCATTGCTCAGTCCTCCTCGGCTAATACGTCGAAGGTGCTCGGAGTCAGCTATGGTGTACGCAGCGGCTACGCGCGACGCACCTCTACCAGAAGCCGCAATCCAGTATAGCGAAGCCGGCCCGCCGGGCTATGGCGGTGCGGTTCTTGTCGGCAGCTGAGAGCCTGTGTTAGCATTGCCTGCACTTTGCACTGGAATAGTCCCGGCCGGATACCCGGTCGTAACAGCCACAAGGAGCGTTCTAGATGTCTCAGGTTTGCGCAGTTTGCGGTAAGCACCCGGTCGCTGGCCGCAACGTCAGCCACTCGCACCGCGTGACCAACCGCGTCTTTCGTCCCAACATTCAGCGTGTGACGGCGGTCCTGAACGGTCACGTCAAGAAGGTCAACGTGTGCACCAAGTGCATGAAGGCCGGCAAGGTCACCCGCGCCTAGGTTCTCCCAGTTTCAAACTGCCGACGGCCGTCCCGATGGGGCGGCCGTTTCGCGTAGGCGAGAAGAATTGGCACCAGGCGCGCCCGAGCGACTACCCGGGGCGTGACGCGGCGATGCGGCCCGCCCCCAAGAGCTCGGTGAAGGTCTGCACTACGGCCGGGTCGAACTGAGACCCTGCGTGCTCGGTAAGCTCGGCGATCGCCTGAGAGCGCGTCAGGGCACTGCGGTACGGACGTGGAGAGATCATTGCGATGTAGGCGTCGGCGACGGCGAGGATTCGCGCGCCGATGGGAATCTGGGCGCCGGCGATGCCTCCCACATAGCCACCACCGTCGAAGTGCTCGTGGTGATGGAAGACGATCGGTACGGCTGCGCTCAATGCCGGCGCTTTGGCCAGGATCTCAGCGGCTATGACCGGATGGACCTTAAGGAGTCCCCACTCGACCGTCGACAGCTGCCTGTCTCGAACCGAAACGACGTCTCCTGCGGCGGTCATCCCGATGTCGTGCAGCAGCGCCGCAACGCGCAGTGCATCGAGCTCGGTGGGCTGAAGGGCCATCGCCTCGCCCAGCGTCATAGCGCAATCGAGTACCTTGTCGGTCGCGCCCAAGGAGTACGGATCCTTTGCCTCCATCGCGATTGCGAGTGCCTTGAGCGTGTCGAAGTACAGATCGCGGGCCACCGAAGCAGCACGTGCGTTGCGAAGTGCGACTGCGGTCGTGCGCCCGAGCGACTCGAGCGCCAGCAGATGCGACTGCGAGAAGCGCGCGTGGAAAGTTCGGCTCCCCACATTCAGAACGCCCAGGACGCCGTCATCGTCCGCGATCGGCACGCACACCGCCGAGCGAACCCCGTGGCGATGGCTGTTTGCCGAACTCGAGTTGTCCAGGTCCTCTACGACCAGCGACTGCTTGCTCGCAAGTACCCAGCCCGCAATCCCCTCGCCCTCCGCTACGTCAGCTACCTCGACGACGTCGGGCGGCAGGCCTCGCGATGCAGCGATGCGCATGCGCCCTTCGGCGCCCAGCAACATGACGCTTCCGGTTTGAGCGCCGCCCAGGGCCATCGCGCGATCGAGCGTCATGGAGATAACGTCGTCGGGATCGAGCATGCGTGCCAGATCGCGCGAGGTCTCGGCGAGTGCGCGCGCGGCGGCGGTCTCGGTCCGGGCGACCTGAAGCGCCAGCGCGCCGGCCAGAATCCCACGCATCGCTCCGGCAACCGGCGTGAGCCGCTCGGTGTCTGGACGCTTCGGACCCTTGAAGTCGACCGCAGCAACGCCCGTTGACTCGCCGGCGACCAGCGGTAGTGCGTAGCGCCACACGACGGAATCGGACTCTGTCGTGCGAACGCGAAGAATCGGTTCGAGCTGCGCGACCCCAAGCGTTGAGGCCGAGCCCAGGACGGTGCCCTCTATCGGCACTGGTGTGGAGTCCGGCCGAGACGGCCCCTCGGCGTGAATGAGCCGCAGTGTGCCGGTCGTTTCGTCTACCAGCCACACGTGAGCCGCGATAGCCTCGCCGGCCGACGATGCGTTGTCGAGCAGCGCACATACAACCTCGGATGGTTCGACGCCGCTGGGGAGCCGAATCGTGCGACGCTTGTCGGCCGAAGTGGTGATCGGTGCGACCGCGTGGAGCTGACTCGGTGGCTCGTAGTCGTCGCTTAGCGAGCTTGTGGCCGAGAAGACGCGAGTTGTGCACGCTACGCGGGAGTGTGAGCACGCGGACGTCGGAGAAAGGGCTGCGTTTGGGTCACTGAATCGCCAGCTCGCCACGGTACTCGTCCGAACTGCGCATGCGGGGAGCGCAGGCAGCATGCCCGGAAGCCTGCGGGAATCAGTGCGTGACTCAACATGCATGCGTCGTCCGGTCCCTAGATCTCAGCAGTACGCCAAGTATAGACCCCTTGTGCAAGGCTCGGCGGGCCACTCACGGTGCGCCCGACTGCGCGCCCGCAAACTGCGGAGCGAGTACCAGCAGGACGCCCTCGTGGACGGTCACAACGCAGCCGTCGTCGCTGGTCACGACGTTGCTCACGCCAAGCCCCGACAACGGGGACAGCATCGCCCGATCCAGCGGCCACTCCACGCCGGTTGCCGAGACCACCGCCGAGCCGATCAGCGCAACCAGTGACAACGTGGTCCCGGGCAGGCCCAGTCGCAGCTCGCAGCGGGCGTCGGTACACAGCACCCACGCCGCCAGCTGTGGCTCGACGATCGTAGGTCGCAGGTCCGCCGAGCGTGCCAGCGCTCCCATGACGGCGAGGGTGTGATCGAGACGTCCAGCTGTCGCGCACGTGACGACCACCCGCGTGGCGCCGGCGGCTCGTGCCTCTGTCAGGGCGAGCTCCAGGTCCGTCGCGTCCTTCTTGGCCGAGAACTCGACCACGCGAGTACCCTGCGATCGGAGCCACTCCAGCTGCTCGGCGGGCAAGGAATCGAAGTCACCAAGGACGACGTCGGGGGTAACGCCGGCGTCCAAGCACACGCCGCCGCCGCCATCCACAGCGATAACCAAGTCGCTCCCGGAGGCAAGTTGCGCGACAAGGGGCACCGACCCGGAAACCGGCGCTGCAGCGACCAAGAGTGCCTTCACAATGTCGGCACCGCCACGCGCGGCGTCGAAGGGACGGCCGTCTCAAGGGCCGGAAGCACGAGGGCGGCGCCAACGATGCAAAGGATCAGCGAGGGCACGAGGTAGCTCAGGTTGTAGACCAGCGAGTACAGCCACACGGCCTGGCCGGCTGGCGCGTTCTGCCCAAAGAAGATCACGCCGGACAGCCACGCCGCGCCAAAGCGCCCGACCCCGCCCAACAAGATGAACGGTAGCGCTGCAACAAGGCCGGTCTTGGGGTTCGCAAGCACCGCGCGCTTGTACACTCCCGATCCCAGACCGGCGAGCCCTACAGCCGCGAACGCGACCCCGTAGTCAAGTACAACCTGTGCGTAGGCGACGAAGAACGGCTCGATGAGGTAGTCGATCATGCCGAAACCAACTCCAGCGATCACCCCTGCCCAGACCCCGCGCCGAAGCGCGAGGACGAGGATCGGAAGCATCGCGAAGGAGATCGTGCCGCCAGCCACATTGATAGGTAGACGAGCGGCTACCAAGCTCAACACCGCCGACAGGGCGATCGTGAGCGCAATCTCGACCAGGGTGAGGATTCTTTGCGAGCGCATGCCAATCCCATCTTTGAGGGTGTTGGGAGCGCCGAAGATCTGGCGACATGACGCCTTCGGAGGCGTCGAGCCGTCGTGCGGGCCCCGCATTACCGGGACCGTCTTCTCGGTCGCAAAGTCGCCTCTGCCTCTCAGCCGCCGCGTTCTGGCAGCTCCCGACACGGTTTTCAGTTGGCAGCATTCTTGCCTAGATTGCGCCGACGCGCAATCGTGCAGGCGAGGATGCTCTCTAGCTGCCGGCAGGTTTGCGACCGTACAGAGCCCCAATGGAGCGGTAGATGGCGCGCGCCACCTCGTCCTCCCAGTTCGGGTCTGCGAACTTCGCCGCGTCTTCACGCGACGCATACGAGCCGAGCTGAACGCGCGACCACGGAGCGTTGGTCGCCCCGAGGACCGTGTCGGTCGTTGACGTCGACGACGAGACCGAACCGGCCTCCGTGGCGAGATCCGATGCGAGCCGAGACGCCAGCTTGGCCGACTCGGAGGCGTGCGGGAGGACCGGAGACGGAGAGAAGACGACCAGTCCGCCGGAACCCACATTGCTCGCCGACAGTCCGACCGCAACGGTTGAGGCGCCGTTGGCCGCTCGCTGAGCGCGTGCGGGTACGGCCTCGAGCGTGCTGGTGTCGGCGAGCGCGCGGGTGGTGCGCACGACCCCGTGCGACGCCTCGATGAGCGAACGAACGCGGCGCGCAACGTCAAGGGGCACGTCGCCTAAAGCGTCGTTGACCGGCGCAGGATCGAGTACGACGGTGACGCCGCGCATGTCGTACGGCAGAAGCAGTTGGGTGGTAGGCCCCGGAGAGGCGACGGTGAGCCGCACGATGTCGCCGGTGTGAACCGACTGGCCCGGTGCGGGGTTGCTTGAGAGCACGGTGTCGCTCGGCAGCTGCGATGGCTCAGTCTCGACGCGAACCTCAAGGCCCTTGGTCTCGAGTCGACCTTGTGCGAGAAGCAGCCCATTGCCGATCACGTCCGGCAGGGCGAATTGCTCGGTGCCCGTCGACACGATCACAGTCACGGTGTCGCCCTGCTTCAGCTGGGTGTTCGCGTCAGGCGTCTGGGACAGGACCGTCTGGGCAGGCTGCGTCGAGAACCGTTGCTCGGAGATGGCGAGCTTGAGCCCTTGGTCGGCCAGGCGGGTACGGGCAACGCCCACGTCGATGCCGGTCACCGAAGGCACGCTGATGGTGGCCAGCCTAGTGGACCAAAACCACCCGCCTATCGCGAGGAGCGCAATGAGTGCGATGCTGCCGAGCGTGATCCACACGGCACGAGGAATCAGCGGCGGCCGATCGAGTCGCGGCCGATCGAGTCGAACGGGCCCGAAGAACGCGTCGACAGCCTCTTGGCCTGGGTCGGTCAAGACCTGCGTCATGTGCTCGGGCGTGGCGTCGGCCTCAGAGTAGTCAGCGCGTTCGGCGTCGTGCGCCTCGCCGGCGTCCGTGGCGTCGTTGTCCGTGGCCTCAGACTCGTCCGTCTCGCTCACTTCCGCGGCGTCGCCGTCGGTTGAGGAATCGTCGAGTGAGTCGTCGCCATATAGGCTGTCTTGAGTGAATGTGTTCATAGCCGCATCAGTGTATACGAAGCGAAGTTGCCGCCTGTGGAGATGGTATGTAAGCTGCTTCTCCGCACTTCACGTGCCATCTTCCGCCCAAGAAGGAGCATTCATCATATGCCCGCATATGACTTCAAGTGCACCGAGTGCGCCGAGACGTTCGAGGTCACGCGCCCGATGAACGCCAAAGACGACGTCTGCTGCCCGTCATGTGGCGCACCAGCGCGCAAGGTCTTCTCCCCCGTCGGTGTCGCATTCAAAGGTACCGGGTTCCACAACACCGACTACCGGCCTCGTCCCAAAGAAGAGGGTTCCGAGGCAACTCCCAAGACGGAGGCGCCGGCCTGCCCGGCCAAGACCGAGGGATCGTCCACCTGCGCCGAGTGCCCCGCAGCAAGTTGAGTCCAATCCCCCGCACCCTCCCAAGCCAGCGACCAACGTGAAGAAGGCCCCGCGATTGCGGGGCCTTCGACGCTTCGAGCCCTAGGCGGGGCAGTCCACACGCGATATGTGTGGGATAGGGACCGTCTCGCGGCGGTAGCGCGGCTTACTTCAGAGTCGATCTCTCAGCGTGCGCTGGCATCGCGCACGAGTCGGGCCGCAAAGTGACCATCAGGGGCTCCGGAGACCGGGAACGAACTGAAGTACCCCTCAGCGGTGATGAACTGCCGCCAGACCTCGGGAACGCCGTCGCCGAGCATTTCGAGGCGGAACTCCCCTCCAAGCTCGGTCGCCAAGAACGACTCCACGACCTCGGCGTTCTCACGCCGGGCGACCGTGCAAGTGGAGTACACCACAACACCCCCTGAACGAACAAGCGAGGCCGCCTGCGCCAGCAGCTCCCCGCCGAGCGAACCCAACGCCTCGATATCGGCCGCTGCCACTCGCCAGCGCTTCTCGGGATGCCGGCGAAGCGTGCCCAGCCCGCTGCAGGGTGCGTCGATGAACGCCACGTCAACTCCTGCTGGCGCCGGAATGCCCGGAATCGCGGCGATATCTCGTGCGTCGCCAATCAGCGCGTGCACGCCGGGCACTCCAAATCGTTCGAGCCGCTGTTCGAGTAGGTGAGCCTTGAACTCGTGCAGGTCGACCGCGTAGATCTCAGCGGGGCCGCCCGCCGAGATGGCCCGGCCTTGGATCAGCATCGTCTTGGTGCCTCGGCCAGAACCGATCTCGACGATGCTCGAGCCCGGAAGCGCCGGCACGAGTCCCGCAACAAACTGCGCCGAGGCATCCGTGACCAGCGCAATGCCGTCGCGAATCGCCGAGCCGTTCACGGCGGCGGCGCCCTCGGCAAGCTCGAAGCAGCCGGGGACCGGACAGGAGACGACGGCCGTTCCGTCCTTCTGCAGGGCACCGCTTACTGCGCCTCGGTCTGGGGCGAAAGGATTGATCGCGACGTAGAGCGGCGCGGGCTCGTTGTTCGCCGCCAGCATCTCCGCAGCGTGTTCCCGGCCCAGCTCGTCGACCCACATCTCAGTGAGCCAGAGCGGGTGGCCGTACAGCCGCGCCAAGGCAGCGGTGTCGGTCTCCGGATCGCCCCACGGGAAGGTCTCGGCGTCTTCGCTTGCTCGGCGAAGCACGGCATTGGCCATGCCGGCGGCCTGAGGCCGCAGGCCGCGAACGAGTTCGACGCCCTGGTGAACCGCAGCGCGTGATGGCGTGTGCATGAACAGGATCTCGTATGCCGAGAGGCGCAGTGCATCTCGCACGCGCGGTTCCAGCTTCTTGCCTTCCAGATAGCGGTCGAGAACCTCGTCGAGCGTGCCCTCAGTCTGCAGCGTGCCGTACGCCAAGCGCGTGGCCAGACCGGCATCTGAGGACGACAGCTTGGAGCTGCGCAGTCGAGCGTCGAGCACTTCATGCGCGTAGCCGGTGCGCTCCCGGACGCGTGCGACCACGTCGAGTGCGGCCCGGCGAGCCATGCTGGCGGTCATAGTGCTGCTCCCCACTGCGCGGCATCGAGGTCGCGAACTCCGCGAGCCCACGCACACGCATCCATGACGACCTTGCCGTCAGGCTTGATCTCGGTCAGTTCGATGGCGCCATCGGCGACGCCGATCGACAGCGCGGACTTCGTGCAGGCGACTGCCCCGCGTGCAAGGACGACCTCGCCGGGCCTGGCCGCCATGACCGTAACGCCTCGGCTACCAAGAACAATACGGCTCGGGGCGGTGGGTGAAGACGCACGGACCCGGCGCAAAGCATCGACGGTCGTGAGATCAGGGCTCAGGGCAACGTCGTGCTTCGCGATCTTCTCGGCGTAGGTGACCAGGTGCTCGTCCTGGGCCGTCCAGATGGCCGATCCGTCCGCAATGCATGGGAGGGCCTGCGAAAGGGCCTGAGCTCCGAGTTGCGCGAGACCCTCCGTCAGCGCAACCGCGCCCTGGTCGTCGATGGACGTGCGGAGTTGCAGGCAGTACGGGCCAGTGTCCAGGCCCTCCTCCATCCGCATGATCGACACGCCGGCGAACTCGTCGCCGCACAAGATCGCGCGCTGGATCGGGGCGGCTCCGCGCCACCTCGGCAGCAGCGATGCATGCACGTTGATGGCGCCGAGTCGAGCGGCATTGAGCGCAGCGGAAGGCAGAATGAGGCCGTAAGCTGCGACGATGATGACGTCGGCACGGAGTCCCGCAAGCAGCGAAAGCGTGCCGGCATCGCGAAGTGTCGCCGGCTCGCGCACATCCAAGCCAAGCTCGAGAGCCGCCGACTTCACTGACGAGGGTCGTGTCTTGCCGCCTCGGCCGGACACAGCGTCAGGACGCGTGTATACGGCGACGACGTCATGCGCACCCGCAAGGGCGCGCAATGAAGGCACGGCGAACTCAGGCGTCCCCATGAAAACGACGCGCACGGACTCTCCCCCTCAACAAGGCGATTCTAGATGCTTGTCTGCCCAGGACGGGCGCCAGCCTCACGGGCCTCGCGGTAGCGCACCAGAGCGGCCTTGCGCTCTTCGGGTGTGGCGCGGTCGATGATCAGGACGCCATCGAGGTGGTCGATCTCGTGCTGGAGCAGCCGGGCATGAAAGCCGTCGGCCTCGATTCGCACCGGGTTGCCGTTGAGCGAGAGTGCCTCGCAGACGATGCGACTGGGTCGCTCGATCGGTACGGATATCCCAGGCAGCGAGAGGCATCCCTCGTCGTCGATTTCAAGCTCGTCGCCACGCTCGACCACTTGCGGATTACACAGGGCGATGACGCCGCGCTTCTCCTCGTCGATGTCGTAGACGATGACGCGCTTCAAAACTCCCACCTGCGTAGCGGCCAGCCCGACGCCGGGCGCCTCATACATGAGGCGCGCCATCGTCTTACACAGCTCGCGCAGGTCCTTCTCCTTGGTCGGATCGACCGGAGAGGCCACCTGCTTGAGCGCAGGATTGGGGTGCTGAAGTACGTCCATACGGAGCGGTCCTCGGTTCTACGCGTGGGTGAGCTTGCTGCGAGGCAGGCGGCCTCCTGTATGCAGCAATCATACCAGCCGACACCGACACGCCAGGGCCTGGCAGTGCTCAGAGCAGGTCGAGAGGATCTATGTCGCAGGCTACCAAGACGCCTGACGACTTCGGCTGTGCCTTGAGCGCGGCCCGAAGGGCGGGGGCAAGCACCGCATCAGGCGGAGCCTTCAGCAGCAGATGCCAGCGCCAGACGCCCTTAAGCCGCGAGAGCGGTGCGGGACTCGGACCGAGCAACTCCCAGCCGGGCTCAAGGTGAACGGACAGTGCCGCCGAAAGCGCGTCGCACACACGCGCCACCTCGGCGCGGTCCTTGCCCCACGCCAACACGTTGGCCAGACGGCCGTAGGGCGGGTAGCCCGAAGCCAGGCGCTCCGCCTCCTCAAGGTCGTAGAAGATGCTCGGGTCGTGTGCTGCAGCGGCACGAATAGCCGGGTGATCGGGCCAGTACGTCTGCACGATGACATGCCCCGGCTCACGTCCGCGTCCTGCTCGGCCAGCGACCTGTTCGAGGAGCTGGTACGTGCGTTCTCCGGCTCGGAAGTCCGGGAGATGCAGAGTCGTGTCGGCGTTGATCACACCGACGAGCGTGACTTCGGGATAGTCCAGGCCCTTTGCGATCATCTGCGTGCCGAGAAGCACCCCGGAGCTCAGCGCTTCGAACTCGGCAAGCGCGCGCTCGTGTCCCCCTTTGCCCAGCGTCGTGTCAGCGTCCATACGAACGATGGGCAGATTCGGCAGCAGGCTGCCGAGATCTGCCTCCACGCGCTGCGTGCCCGCACCGAACTGCCTCAAGTACGGACTGCCGCACCGGGGGCACTTGGCAGGTACCGGTCGCACGGCACCACAGTGATGGCACACCAGCCTCTTGCCTACGTCGTGGTACGTCAGTGACGTCGAGCAGGCCTCGCATTCGGGGACGAACCCGCATTCGCGGCACAAGAGGAATGACGCAAAGCCCCGCCGGTTCAAGAACAGAACGGCCTTCTCGCCCCTTTCGGCGACGCGCTGCAAGCCGGCAATCAGTGGCCGAGAGAACATCGAGCGGTGCCCATCGGCGAACTCGGCGGTCATGTCCACGACCGTCACAGGGGGCAGCGGCCCCCCAGTCGCTCGCTCAGCCAGCTCGATGCGTGTCCACTCGCCCGTCTCGCAACGGTGACGCGACTCCATAGAGGGGCTGGCGCTGCCCAGCACGAGCGTGGCCCCGGACTCGCGCGCGATTCTCGCCGCCACGTCGCGGGCGTGGTAGCGCGGGGCGGAACTCTGTTTGTAGGAGCCTTCGTGCTCTTCGTCGATGACGATGAGCGCCAGGTTGCGTAGCGGCGCGAAGAGCGCAGACCGCGCGCCAACGACGATTCGCGCCTCACCGCGTCGCACCATGTCCCACTGGTCGAAGCGTTCGCCCGCCGAGAGCCGAGAGTGCAGAACTGCTACTTCGTCGCCAAAACGCGAACGAAAGCGGCCGACCGTCTGCGGAGTAAGCGAAATCTCGGGCACAAGCACGCAGGCGGTTCCGCCGCACCCCAGCGCCTTCTCGATGGCCTGTAGGTACACCTCGGTCTTGCCCGACCCCGTGACGCCGTCGAGCAACAGTACGTCGCCCGCGCCTCTCTCCATTGCCGAGGAGATCGCCGCAAGCGCATCGGTCTGTCCGTCTGTCAGTTTCAGTGGGCGCGGGGCGGACTTCTCCCGCACATGCGCGTCTCGATGCCGTCGCCGCCGCTCGATCTGGACCGCTCCGGCCTCGGCCAGGCGCTTCAGGGCACCATCGACCGTCCCGAGGTCCGCGGCGAGCTCGGCAACTCTCACGGGACCCGCACGCAGGGCGTCGAGCAGCGCTCGCTGCAACGTAGCGCGCGCAGAAGGCTTGAACTCGTTTGCGCCCGGGGCCAACATCGCCCATCGGTCGTCGACTGGCCCGACACCAGCCCGACGGAGCGTCCAAGCCTCTCCCGTGTCAGTGGCAACCTTGATCGCCCGTGGAGCCCCTCCTGGAGGCGTGAACAGCCTGACCGCCTCAGACAGCGGGCACACGTAGTTCTCGGCAATCCAAGCCGCAGTCACGGCGCCGACCGAATCGAAGTACGGGCCACCCAGCAGCGAGACGAGCGGTTTGAGTCGGTCGAAGCTGCTCTCGGCGACAATCTCGACGACGTAGCCCACAGCAGGCCGATTCGCGAAGTCGACGAGCACGCAGGAGCCCACCTCAATGCCCGCGAGTCCCTCAGGGATGAGGTAGTCGAACGGAGCATCGAGCTCCCTGGTGGCTATGTCGATGATGACCCGCGCGACGAGCAATCCATGCCCCCATTGAACTCTGCGGTGAGTGATGCTTGCTCAGCATACAGAAGGCCACCGACACGCTATCGCGCCGGTGGCCTTCGAACAGTGCGAGTCGAAGCTACTTGACGAGGCCTGCGGCCTCGGCCAGTGCGGCAGCGCGGTCAGTGCGCTCCCACGTGAAGTCCTTATCGGCGCGACCGAAGTGGCCGTATGCCGAGGTCTTGCGATAGATCGGGCGACGCAGATCCAGGTCGCGGATGATCGCCCCGGGGCGCAGATCGTACGTCTTCGCGACCGGAGCCTCGATGTCTTCGACCGGTACCTTCTCGGTGCCGAACGTCTCGACCATGACCGACAGCGGGTGCGCGACGCCGATGGCGTAGGCGAGCTGGATCTCGGCGCGGTCGGCCAGACCAGCCGCCACGATGGTCTTGGCGACCCAACGAGCGGCGTATGCGGCCGAGCGGTCGACCTTCGTGCAGTCCTTGCCCGAGAACGCGCCGCCGCCGTGGCGACCCATTCCGCCATAGGTGTCGACGATGATCTTGCGACCGGTCAGGCCGGTGTCGCCCATAGGGCCGCCGATGACGAAGCGGCCGGTCGGGTTGACGTAGATGTCGGCGTCCGTGTACTCGAGGCCCTCTTCGTCGAAGACCGGCTTGATGACGTGCTCGATCAGGTCGGGTCGCAGCAGATTCTCGATGTCCACGCCGTCGGCGTGCTGCGTCGAGATGAGGATCTTCTCGATCGACACGGGTTTGTCGTCGACGTACTTGACGGTCACCTGAGTCTTGCCGTCGGGGCGCAGGTAGTCGAGCACGTCGGCCTTGCGAACCGCCGTCAGGCGCTCGGCAAGGCGCTGCGCGAGGTAGATCGGCATCGGCATGAGCGTCGAGGTCTCGTTGACCGCATAGCCGAACATCATGCCCTGGTCGCCGGCACCCACGAGGTCGATCGGGTCGACGCCCTCGCCGTGCTGTACCTCAAAGGACTCATCGACGCCCTGCGCGATGTCGGGGCTCTGCTCGTGAACGCCCACGAGCACGCCGCAAGTCTCGCCGTCGAAGCCGTACTTGGCCCGGTTGTAGCCGATGTCCTTGACGACGTCGCGAACGATCGTTGGGATGTCGACATAGCCGTGCGTGCGAATCTCGCCACCGACGATGATCTGGCCGGTCGTGGTGAAGCACTCAACCGCGCAGCGAACGTACTCAGGGGCGGCTTTGGAGCCTGCCGACGTCTCGAAGCCTTCTGCTGCCAGCTCCGCCTCCCGTGTGATGATCGCATCCAAGACGGCGTCAGATAGCTGATCGCACATCTTGTCCGGGTGACCCTCGGTCACAGACTCCGATGTGAACAGGTACTCGCGCTTGGGCACTTGAACCTCCTTCGTGGCAACCGCGTGAGCGGCCGCTGTCCGTTGCGGGGCAACAAAAAAGCCCCCGCCTGGGCAGACTGGGGGCTTCGCTGAAGGCGCATACCGGCACGCGCGCAGCTCTTCCCTCATCTTCCAGGCCATTTCGCCTGCCGAGATGTGGCACCGTGCGGCGCTTTGGCCGTCGGTTGCCGGGGTGTCTACGGGCTCGGTCCCTCGACCCTCTGCAGCTGGCGCGCAGCTGCCTCTTGATGAGCTTGCCGAGTGTATACCACGCCTCGGCTCCTCGCCAAGAGCCACACGCGGCGAGGTCGGGTAACATGGAAGCCATGGATAAGCCGAAAAGCAAAGCGATGGACAAGTTCGTCGAGATTCTGCACTGGGGAATCATCGGCATCGAAGTGCTCGTCGCGGTCGCCCTCACCGCACTGGCATTGGGCGCGCTCGCGTCTCTGGGAATCCAGATGTGGTTGGCGGCGACCGCGGGAACTCCCCTGACTCACGGCGAGTTCACGGCGGTCTTGGCAGAGGTGCTGCAGGTCTTCATCCTCGTCGAACTCTTCCGCGTCACGATCGCGTACATGAAGCACGAGAACGTGATTCCGACCGTCCTCGAGGCTGCGCTGGTTGCGGTGGCTCGAAAGTTCATCGTATTCGAGGGCGCTGCGAACTACCTAGCCACGGCCGCCGGCATGGCGGTACTGCTGCTCGCGGTTGCGATCGCGTGGTGGCTGCTCACCAAGTCCAACGCGTGTGCGATGGACCTGGACACATAGCAACCTCGAGCCACTCTCGTCGAACACACCATCCCCGTCCCCGACCGACTCCTAGGAGCATCGTGACCGACAACGTCCGAGTTCGATTCGCCCCGAGCCCCACGGGCCATCTGCACATCGGTGGCGCCCGCACGGCGATCTACAACTGGGCGTTCGCCCGGCATCTCGGTGGCACGTTCGTCCTCCGCATCGAGGACACCGACCCCGAGCGGTCGACCGAGGCCAACACCCAGGCGATCATCCGAGCTATGAAGTTCCTTGGGCTGGACTACGACGAGGGCCCGGAGGTTGGCGGCGAGTTCGGCCCGTACTTCCAGACGCAGCGATTCGATCGCTACGCCGCCGGTCTGGAGCAACTCAAGTCCACGGGGCACGCCTACCCGTGCTTCTGCTCTGCCGAGACCCTCGAAGCCAAGCGCGCCGAGGGCAGGGAGCGGGGCGGCTTTGCCGGCTACGACGGCACCTGCCGCTCTCTAAGCGTCGAGACGGCCCAAGAACGCATCTCGGCCGGTGTGCCACACGTCTGGCGCCTCAAGGTGCCTGAGGACCGCGGCGACATCACCTTCATCGACGCCGTTCGCGGCGAGACGACGTTTGCGGCGGACAACGTCGACGACTTCGTGTGCGCCCGAACCGACGGGTCGCCCACCTACAACTTCGCGGTTGTCATGGACGACGCCGACATGGAGATCACCCACGTGATCCGCGGGGACGACCACCTTTCCAACACTCCCAAGCAGATCGTCGTCTACGAGGCACTAGGCGTGCCGGTGCCCAGCTTCGCGCACCTCTCGATGATATGGGGCCCGGACGGGAAGCGGCTGTCAAAGCGCCATGGGGCGACAAGCGTGGAGGCCTACGCCGAGATGGGCTATCTGCCCGAGGCGCTGATGAACTACCTGGCTCTGCTCGGCTGGTCGCTAGATGGCGAAACCACCATCATCGACGCCAAGACGCTCACCGAGAGCTTCTCGCTGGACAGAATCTCCCGAAACCCCGCCATCTTCGATGTCGAGAAGCTCGACTGGATCAATGGCGTCTACATCCGCGAGATGTCGCCGGCGCAGTTCGTCGACCGCATCGTCCCGTGGTTGGAGGCCGC
>JARLGT010000031.1 GCA_031292615.1 Coriobacteriia bacterium
AGCGAGCGTCGCGGCCGGATCGCGCGTATCGGTGGTGGTCATCGACTGCACCGTGATCGGCGAGTCCCCGCCGATAGGTACGCCGCCGACGAGCACGGTTCTGGTCGCGTGCCGCTGCATGTTCACCGCTCCTGAGCTGCGCTCTCGGCGCTACCCCTTGTTGACGACGAAGCGCACCACGTCAGCGTACATGAGGTAGCCGATGAGTGCGACGAGAACCAGCGTGCCGGCAAGCGACAGCCCGATCGAGAGCCGACGCGAGAGCGGCCGGTGCGCAATGGCCTCAATGACCTCGATAGCGATCTTTCCGCCATCGAGCGGAGGAATCGGAAGCACGTTCATTGCTCCAAGCGACAGCGAAAGTAGTGCGATAAAGAAGGCGAAGTCGATGGGTCCGCGCTGTGCCTCCTGGCCTGCAAGCACGGCGATGCCGATCACACCGGTCGACTGCGAGACCGAAGTCTGGAACGTGGCTGGCACGAAGAAGCCCGAGATAGCCTTGAAGACGGTGCCGATAAGCCCGAAGGACATCGCGAGCGCCTGCCCCACAGGCATGGGCACGTTGACCGCCTTGATCTGGATGCCCAAGATCGCCCTGCCCTCAGGACCCTTTCCGAGCTTGACGATTGCGGTGTGTGTCGAGCCGGCTCGCTCGTAGGTCACCGCGACTTGCTGGCCAGCTTTGCGCTTGCCGAGCGTCGTCAGCAGAGCGTCCCAGTCCTTGAGCTTCACTCCGTCGACAGCGGTAAACGTGTCGCCTGACTTCAGCCCGGCAGCAGCCGCCCCGCTACCCGGAGAAACGACGTCGATCGTGAGGGTCTGCTGCAGCGTCCCCACCAGCGACAGCACCAGCACGAACACCAGCACGGCCGAGATGAAGTTGACGACGACTCCCGCTGAGAGCACCACGATGCGCTTCCAGCGCGAAAGCCCTCGGTACGTCGTGGAGCGCGCCAGGTCGAGTAGCGTGTCGGGGTTGTCGGCAAGCTCGGCTGCGTGCTTCGCATCGAAGGCGTCATCGTCGGTCGCAGATCGGCCGATGGCATTCCAATCGACAAGGATTGTGGTGATGGACTCAGCGTCAGCTAAGTCGACTCCAAGATCATGCGCGAGTTCGTCGAGCGTGACGTGCTGGCGTCGGGTGACGTATGCGAGTGCCGGACCCAGGAGCGGGTCTTCCGGCCCGGGTTCCATGCCCGAGATGCGCACGTAGCCGCCGAGCGGAACTGCGGTAATGCCGTAGTCGGTCTTCCTGCCGTGGAAACGAAGCGCTGGACCCGGCAGACCGATCATGAACTCGTGGACGTGGACGCCGAATGCGCGCGCCATGAGGAAGTGCCCGCCCTCGTGCAACACGACGAGGATCGAGAACGTGACGATGAACCAGAAGATGTCGGCAAGCACCGTGATCATGCTCGGCATGCTCCATTCTGGGCGGTTGGCTAAGTCTTGTGTTCGTACCCCGGGCGGTAGTGCAAGCGACGAGCCACGGGGCGGCAAACGGCATGCTTCGCACGAAACCTACATCGGCACCGCGACGCGATGGGTTGAAGGCTAGCCGCGAGCGGCGATAACGCCAGACGCCGTGCGACGAGCCCAAGCGTCGATCGCCTCGAGCTGCTCGACGCTTTCGAGTTCCTGCCGCTCGTGGGTCGAGAGCACGGACTCCACCGTCGCCTCGATGCCGAGGAACCCGAGTCCACCGGCGAGAAATGCGGCGACAGCGACCTCGTTGGCCGCGTTGAGTGCGCAAGGCAGCGTACCGCCAGCCCGACCAGCATCCAGGGCCAGACGCAGGCAGCCAAACGTATCGATGTCGGGCTCGGCGAAGTCGAGACGGCCGATCTTGGCGAAGTCGACCGGCGGTAGCGGTGCTTCCCACCTGCGCGGATACGAGAACGCGAACTGGATAGGAATCCGCATGTCGGTGGCGCCGAGATGCGCCTTGACGCTGCCGTCAGCGAACTCGACCATCGAGTGAACGCACGACTGCGGATGCACGAGGATGCGCACCTGGTCGATGGTTACGCCGAAGAGGTGGTGTGCCTCGATGACCTCGAGCCCTTTGTTCATGAGGGTCGAGGAGTCGATGGTGATCTTGGGCCCCATCGCCCATGTGGGGTGCGCTAGGGCCTGTTCGGCAGTGACGGTAGCGAGCTGTTCGCGCGACCAGCCGCGGAACGGCCCGCCTGACGCTGTAAGCCAGATGCGCATCGCGTCGCGAGCGTCCTCCCCCAGGTAACACTGGAAGATGGCCGAGTGCTCCGAGTCGACCGGCAGTAGCTTGCCCGGCTGGACGAGCCGCGTCACGAGGTCGCCGCCGACCACCAGCGACTCCTTGTTGGCCAGAGCGAGCGTCTTGCCCGCGGTGAGCGCGGCGATCGTGGCGCGAAGGCCGGCCGATCCGACGAGGGCGTTCAGGACGATGTCGACGTCTGGCTGCTCGGCGAGTTCGACGACTGCTGCCGCGCCGCTGGTGACGACGGCGTCGTCGGCGACCAGCGTGCGAAGTGCGGCGGCGGCGTCCTCGCTCGCGATGGCGACGTTCTTGACGCCGAAGGCAGCGGCCTGCTCGGCGAGGAGCGCCGCGCTGGAGTTCGCCGCCAGAGAGACGATCTCGATGCGGTCGGGGTGCGCGGCAGCAACCTGCAGTGTCTGGCGGCCGATCGAACCGGTCGAGCCGAGCACTGCGACGCGAATGCGGTCGCTCACTTGACGCCCCCCCAGTGAAGAATCCAGTAAGCGAGCAGGCCGACGAGGATCAGCGAGTCCAGCCGGTCGAGGAAGCCGCCGTGTCCCGGCAGGGCCTTCCCCGAGTCCTTGACACCTGCCTCACGCTTCATGCGCGACTCGAACAGGTCGCCGATGACCACGGACGCGCCCACAACGATTCCGGTCGCGATGGCGAGCGGAAGCGATACACCAACGTTGGGGAAGAACAGCGCGAGTCCGACCCACACCACCAACGTGCCGAGCGCTCCGGCGATGAAGCCTTCCCACGACTTCTTGGGCGAGATTCTCGGCATCATCTTGTGGCGGCCCAAGGTCGAGCCGATCAGGTACGCCAGGGAGTCGTTAGCCCAAACGCCGAGCACGACGGCCAAGGCCAGATCGCGGCCGAATGTGAAGTCGCGAACGATGAGGACGAGGTAGGCCAGCAAGAAGCCCGTGTAGACCGCACCGAAGACGGTGGTAGCGGTGTCGGTGGTTCGCACGCGGACGAACACCACGTGCCACACGAGCGACGCCGCGATAAGCGCGGTCACGACCGCGGAAAGGCCGCTCAGGCCCCACACCGATGCAAAGATGGGCATGAGCACCGCGGCTGCCACGCCGAAGGTCTCGTTGGGTAGTCGGGACTCGCGGCGCTCCAGAGCGTAGAACTCGGTGGCGGAGAACCCGGCAAAGACGCTCATCACCATGGCAAGCAGCAGCGGTCCGTAGCCGCTCAGCCCCGGGATCTCGTTGAACCAGATCGCCAATAGCACGACTAGCGCGTAGACGGCGGCGGTAGCCACGCGAACGGCGAGGCGCGCCGGCTTGATGCCCGCAGGCTGCTTGTACTTCGCATCGACCATCTAGCGTCCCCCGAAGCGGCGATCGCGCTTCTCGAAGTCGATGACGGCGCGCAACAGATCGGTGCGGTCGAAGTCGGGCCATAGGGTCGACGTGACCCACAGTTCGCTGTACGCGATCTGCCACAGCAGGAAGTTGCTGACGCGCATCTCGCCGCTCGTGCGAATGAGTAGATCGGGGTCGGGTATCTCGGCGGTGTAGAGGTGGCGCGCAATCGCGTCCTCGTCGATGCTCTCGGGATCGAGCGTACCCGCCGCCACCTCACGTCCCAGTTCGCGTGCGGCCTGGGCGATCTCGACTCGGCCGCCGTAGTTCAAGGCCACGACCAGGGTCAGACCCTCGTTGTGGGCGGTCTTTGCCACAACACGGTCGAACGCCTCGCGGGTGGTGGGCGGCAGCGCGTCCATCTGACCGATCACGAGCACGCGCACGTGCCAGCGCTGAAGGTTGGTTAGCTCGCGCTCGAGGACCTCGACGAACAGTGACATCAGGCCGCTGACTTCATCGTTCGAGCGGCTCCAGTTCTCCGAGGAGAACGTGTAGATCGTCAGGTAACTGATACCAAGCTCGGTGGCGGCAGCGATGCACTCGCGGACTGCCTTTGCGCCAGCCGAGTGGCCGGCCACATGGGGAAGCCCGCGCTTCTTTGCCCAACGGCCGTTGCCATCCATGATGATGGCAACGTGCCGGGGCGTGATAGCGGGATCGAACTCAGCCAGCAAGGCGCGAGCTCGCTTGTTCTTGAAGAATGCCTGTCGGGAAGTTGCGTCAGGGGCCATGTGCTAGACCTCCATGACCTCCGCTTCCTTGCGCTTGAGCGCCTCATCGATCTGTGCGATGTGCGCGTCGGTGAGCTTCTGGACCTCGGCCTCGGCGCGACGAAGGTCGTCCTCCGAGATCTCGGCGTCCTTCTCGGCACGGGCGAGCTTGGCGTTGGCGTCGCGGCGGATGTTGCGCACGGCCACCTTCGCCTCCTCGGCGTAGTGCTTGCACTGCTTGACGAGGTCCCTACGACGCTCCTCAGTCAGCGGGGGGAACGGCAGACGGATGACCGAGCCATCGTTGGACGGCGTGATGCCCAGGTCGGAGGCCATAATCGCGTGCTCTATGGCCTTGAGCGCCGTCTTGTCCCACGGCTCGACCATGAGCATGTGGGGATCGGGCGACTTGACGCCGGCAATCTGGCTGATGGGTGTTGGCGTGCCGTAGTAGTCGACCTTGATGTCGTCGAGGACGGCACCGGTCGCGCGGCCGGTTCTGACGGTCGAGAACTCATGCGAAAGCGACTTGACGGCCTTTCCCATGTGATCGCGAGCGTCGTTCTGGACATCGGTCGTGCTCATCGGTTGTCTCCCCTCACGATAGTGCCGACGTGTTCGCCCATCAGCGCCTTTTCGATGTTGTCGTCGGTTTCCATGTTGAATACGAGAATGGGCAGTGCGTTGTCCATGCAAAGCGAGATCGCGGTCGAGTCCATGACCTGCAGGCCACGGTTGAGCACGTCGATGTAGGTAAGCTCGTCGAACTTGACGGCCTCTGGGTGCGTCTTGGGATCCATGTCGTAGATGCCGTCGACCTTTGTGGCTTTCATGATGCACTCGGCATCGACCT
>JARLGT010000032.1 GCA_031292615.1 Coriobacteriia bacterium
CGATCGCTACTGGTAATAAATATTGGGGCGATGGTAGTGCGTGGGTTTGTAACCTGATAGAAAAATCAGCACCGTCTCGGGCCCCTAAGCTTCTTAGCTTCGGGGCCCGTCCGTTATACAATGCGACGCAGTTGACCATCGTGCTCGACGGGGGCGGTCGGGTGCAGGCCAGACGCAGCTCTTCATCTGGGAAGGAACCAACGCGCAGCGACGAACCGCTCCGCGGCATGTGATGAGACCTAAGCCCTCGTTCAGCTCGCGGCTGCACACCCAGATTGCCGTCCCGTTCATCGCGGTCTCCATCGCGATGGCCATTCTGACGGCGGTCGCGGCGCTCTATCTCCTCCAAGATCTCACCCAGCAATGGTCGGGTCAGATCGCGCAGACCACCAGCCAGAGCGTCGCGCTGCGATTCGACCAGTACTCCGCAGACATGGGCAAAGTTGCACATCTGCTTGCTGAAGACCCGCAAACCCGCGCCGCGGCGGATCGGGGTGACCGAGCGACTCTGGCCGCAGTGGTGGCAAGTCAGGCTGTCCTGCTGCCGTACGGAAGCGAAGAGGTTGTTGACGCCGCTTCTGGCAACTTGATCGCGGGTGCCGGCAGCAGCTCGATTCCGGGCGGCAAGCTGCTCGTCGGCAGAGGTGGGGCCGCGGGTGTCCCAGCGTCGGGGACGATCCTTGGCGAAGACGGGACGCTGACCGCCTACGAGCCGCTCGGCACGACCGCGCGCTACCGCCTCGGTCTCTCGACCCACGTCGGCGATGCCTGGTTGGGAGCGCTAACGGACGGCGCGACCGGGGCGTTTGGGCTCTTCTCTCCCACGGGTCAGCGCTTGGCCATAACGGTGCACGAGCCGCAAACCGGGGCGGAGCGGGCGCTGCAGGACTCGCTGAGCTCGAACGACCAGACCGTCCAAGACGCGCTCAAGGCCGCTGCCGCGAGCGGGATCGGGGAGGGCAATGTCTCCGTGCTCGGTATCGACTATCGGCTCCGAGTGATTCCGCTCGGCGCGGGTTCCGTGGGCGGCGGCGCTCCCGTCGTCTACCTGCTCAGCGCCGTGAGTGAGAGTCTCACCGAGACTACTGCCCGCAACAGCGTCCGGATGGTCACCATCGGCGCGCTTCTCGCGGTCATCGCGCTGATCGGCTTGGGCTTCTGGGTGGCGCAACGGGTGAGCGAACCGCTCGTGGAGCTCGCCGAGGGAGCGCATCGCATCGCGATTGGCGACTTCTCGACCAAGGTCCCGATCCGACGCGGGACGAGCGAGATCGAACTGCTCGGCGAGACGTTTAACGACATGACCGACTCGCTGCGAGAGCGCTCGGAGTCGCTGACCAAGAAGGTTCTCGAGCTGGCGACGCTCTACGAGATGAGCCGAGCACTCGGCTCCACGTTGGACATGGACGAGTTGCTGGGCTCCACGCTCGACTCGGCGCTGCGCATCTTCGACCTCGACGTGGGCTACGTTGCGCTGCGTGATCGCGACGCTGGTTCGCTTGAGATTCGCGCCGTCCGCGGCGGCGAGGTGCTCGGCGAGACGGCGGGGACTCAGGCGATCCGTTCCTCGATGGCCGAGTGGGTCGTTCGCGAAGGCCGTCCGTTGATCTTCAATCCGGATCCGACTTCGGAGTCCGGCCAGGTCGACGTCGTGACAGGTGCCAAGGCTGCGCTGTGCGTGCCGCTGGTGTCCTCGGAGGGAACGATCGGGGCGATCACGGTCGGGTCGAGCGACGCGACCTACCGCTTCAACAGCGACGACGTTCGCCTCCTTTCGACCATCGGCAACCACGTCACGATCGCGGTGGGCAACATCGAGCTGTTCTCGAGCTTGCAGGAGGCCTACATCGCCACCGTCCGCTCGCTTGCCGCGGCGGTCGACGCGAAGGACACGTACACGCGAGGCCACTCGGACAAGGTCGCGACCTACGCGATACTCATCGCCGAGCATCTGGAGCTGGGCCACGACCAGCTCACGGCACTCGAGATGGCGGCGTACCTGCACGACATCGGCAAGATCGGCGTCCCGGAGTCGATCCTGCTCAAACCCGGCCAGCTCTCCGACGATGAGATGGCGCAGATGCGCCACCACCCGCTCATCGGTGCCAACATTCTGCGGCCGGTAGCGTTCCCTTGGGCGATCACGCCGATCGTTCGCCATCATCACGAGTTCTGGGACGGCCAGGGTTACCCGGCTGGCCTGAAAGGCGAGGAGATCCCGCTGCTCGCGCGCATCCTGTGTGTCGCCGACAGCTACGAGGCCATGACCGCCGACCGCCCGTACCGCGCGGGCCGTTCGGCAGCCGACGCGATCGAAGAGCTGCACCGCTGCTCGGGCACGCAGTTCGATCCGCGCATCGTCGAGACGATGACCACCGTGATCGAGGAACTCGAGCGGGCTGGCAGCGGCGTGCTCGGCGACATGGCCGAGGAGGTCAGCGCCGAGGAGGCGCGCGCGATCTTCTCGGCGCTGGTCGATGGGGTTTTGGCGAGCTTCCGTCGTCTGGGTGGACCGCGCCTGGCGAGCAACGTAGAGGCCGAGGTCGAGGAGTACTTCCGAGCAGGACGACTGCCTTACCGCATGGAGCGCGGACGTCTCATGTTCACGGAGGACGCCAAGGACGAGTCACCCACGGAGCTTGACGACATGCGCATGGCGTTGCGTCGAATCGACACGATCATCGGGCGAGTCTCAGGCGGCACACTCGTCGACCACTTCTACGACGACGCGCTCGAGGGGTTCTCGGCGAGGATGTGCCACTTGGCCGTCAAGCTGGACTTCCACGGGGTTGAGTAGCCGGCGGCGTGTTTAGAGTTGTTGGCATCCGTTAAGGATTCACACTAGAATGGATGAATCCTTAACGCGCAGGCAGGGCTGTCCGTTCGGCGTATCCGACATCGGCGCTTGCCCAGGGGTCGAGAACCTATGGCACTCGTGGTCACCAAGTTCGGCGGCACGTCGGTGGGAAGCCCCGACCGGATTCGCGCGGTCGCACTGAGGCTGATCTCGCGCAAGCAGGCGGGTGACGACGTGGTCGCGGTCGTCTCGGCGATGGGGCACGTCACCGACGAGCTCGTCGATCTCGCGCGGCAGATCACTCCTGAGCCTCCTGATCGCGAGATGGACATGCTGCTCTCCAC
>JARLGT010000033.1 GCA_031292615.1 Coriobacteriia bacterium
CCACCGCGACGTTGTCTGGGTTGGCGAAGAACGCCCGGATGCTTGCGGCGATCTTGGGGCCGACACCCTCCACCGAGGCCAGCGGGTCGGCGGCAAGCGCAGCGGCGATGGTCACGCCATCGCCGGGCTGTGGCGGTTCGACCGCGGCCGCCCCTTCGATCGCGTCGATGCTGCCGAATGCCGCTGCCAGTGCCTCGCCTACCGTCGCGCCGACATGCCGGATGCCGAGGCCGAACAGCAGCCGCGAAAGCGGCCGATGGCGCGACGCCTCGATGCTTGCCATGAGCTTAGCCGCGACCGTCTCGCCCAGCGCGATCGCCGAGCCATCCTGCCGCACCCGGCCCATGTCGAGCCGGGCAAGCTGGTCGAGCCTCAGCGTATAGAAGTCGGCCGGGTCGTGCAGAAGGCCGGTGTCTACGAGCCGGGACACGATCTCGAAGCCCATGCCGTCGATATCGGCCGCTCCGCGCGATGCCCAGTGGCCGAGACGCTCGAGGCGTTGCGCCGGGCAGGCTACGTTGGTGCAGCGGACAGCGACCTCGCCCGGCTCGCGCCAGACCGGCGCCTCGCAGCTCGGACACACGCTCGGCATCGTCCACGGGACCGCGTCGTCGGGGCGCAAGCCCAAGACCGGACCCACGACTTCGGGGATGACGTCGCCCGCCTTGCGCACGACGATCGTGTCGCCCACGCGCACGTCCTTGCGATGCACCTCGTCCTCGTTGTGCAGCGTGGCCCGCGCAATCGTCGAGCCTGCAGCGACCACCGGATCGAACTCGGCAAGCGGCGTGAGCACACCGGTTCGGCCCACCTGCACGCGAATCTCGCGCAGGACGGTGGTCTTCTCCTCCGGCGGGAACTTGTACGCGATGGCCCATCTCGGCGCCTTGCTCGTGTAGCCGAGTTCGTCTTGTAACGACAGTGCATCGACCTTGACCACAACGCCGTCGATCTCGTAGGCGAGTTCCTCGCGCTTCTCCAGCGCGTGAGCACAGTAGTCGCGCACCGCCGAGCCATCAGCACAAGTCACGACGTCGGGGTTGACGCGGAAGCCCGCGCGCCGGAGCCACGAGAGCACCTCGCTTTGGCGGGTGATACCTAGCGCGCGAGGGTCTGCGATCGCGTAGATGAACGTCGCCAAGTCACGACTGGCGGTGATGCTCGGGTCCTTCTGGCGAACCGCGCCAGCCGCTGCGTTGCGCGGGTTGGCGAAGGAAGAGGCGCCGGCCTCTTCCTGCTCGAAGTTGAGCTTGGCGAAGCTGGCCTTCGGCATGTAGACCTCGCCGCGGACCTCGATGGCCGCAGCGCGTGAGACCGCGGCTGCTGCGCCAGCTTCCTCCGCTTCCGGCTCGGCGAACAGGGCCGTCTGCGCGGGGGCGCCGACCAGCGACGGCATGGCGCCCTCACGCAGCCGCAGCGGTACGTCGCGCACCGTGCGGACGTTGGCCGTAACGTCCTCGCCCACCCGCCCGTCGCCGCGCGTCGCTGCGCGCACCAGCACGCCGTCCTCGTAGGTCAGCGCGAGCGAACTGCCGTCGATCTTGAGCTCGCAGACGAACTCGCATGGCCGGTCGCCCAGCGCGTCGTGCACGCGGACGAGCCAGGCGTCGAGTTCGTCGAGGTCCATCGCATTGTCGAGCGAGTAGAGCCGCGAAGCGTGCGTCACGGGCTCGAACTGCCCGCCGACCGCCACGCCTCCCACCCGCTGGGTGGGCGACTCGGGAGTCACGAGTTCGGGGTAGGCAGTCTCGATGTCCTGCAACTCGCGCATGAGCGAGTCAAACGCGGAATCGCTGATCTCGGGAGCATCGAGCCCGTAGTACAGGTACGTGTGATGCTCGATCTCGCGCCGCAGCTGCTCGGCGCGGTGCTCGGCAGCGTCTCGGGTCTGGGGAAGTCCGGGCATGCCTCTAGTCGTCCAGGCCGCGAAGCCGCTGTACGTGGACGGGACCGACCTCGTAGATGACCACCTCGGGCACGAAGCGCTGAAGGCGCTCGGCCTCGTAGATCCACGCGTCGACGAGCGTGACCTTGAAGTAGGTGCCACCCTCGGCATGAATCGGCTCGACGTCGACCTTGTCGGCTAGGTAGGCGCGCAACTCGGTCTCGACGTAGTAGGGGAAGCTCGTGAGAGCGTGCTCGTACTCCTGGTAGAGCTTGAGTCGCTTCTCGGCTTCGTACATGTCTAGCTCGTCGATGCTGTCCACTACTCGGTCTCCTCGTATCGATTGGCCGCGCTCCGTCCCGCCTGAACGCGCATCCATTCTATCGTGCTTTTGTGCCCAGAACCGCGCTTGCTGCGCCGAGAACGCGAACCCCGTACACTCTTAGTGCCCGCAAACGGCCGGACGGAGCAGCATGAACGAGGTCCTCGAGCGGTGCGTCGAACTTGATACAGCTGCCCAACAATCGTATGCCCGCCTCGCCGAGGCCTGCACCGATCCGGAGCTGAGTCTCACCTTCCAGCGGATGAGCGCCGAGGAGTCGACCCACGTCCAGTGGTGGTCCGACCTGTGCGACGCCTACGCCGACGGCCGAGTGCCCGCCATCGCTGACGAGGCGACACTGCTCGCCTCGGTCAACGAGGTCGCCGAGCAGGTGCGCGAGCTACTCGAAGGCGACATCACGTCGCTGTCTCCCGACGAGATGCTCGAGCTGGCGATTCGCATGGAGTTCTTCATGCTCGACCCCGCCTTTGGCGAGCTGATCGACCTGCTCGACCCTGGCGCGGACGATCACCACCGAGACGCATACTCGCGCCACGTCATGCGGCTCGTGCACGAGGTCGAGAATCGTTATTCGGCACGGGGCCTCGCGTCCTTCTTGGCGCGTGTCCTGGCGCGGACCTATCGCGATCAAGAGCGACTCACCGCTCTGGCGACCCGCGACACGCTGACCGGCATCTACAACCGCCGTGGCTTCTACAACTACCTCACACAGTGGTGCTCTTGGTCGGAACGCTATCGCCACTCCCTCGGCGTGCTTCTCATCGACGTCGACCACTTCAAGAACGTCAACGACACGCTCGGCCATCCGGCGGGCGACGCCGCATTGTGTGCGGTCGCCGACGCAATCTGCGACTCGGTGCGCACGTCGGACCTAGTGGGCCGCTACGGAGGCGACGAGTTCGCCGTAATTGCGCCGGAGACTTCGGCACAGGCGCTCGAGATTCTGGCGCAGCGCATTCTGGAGGGGGTTCGCAACGCGAAGGTCGAGATTGATGGCGCCTCGGTCGAGCTCACCGTCAGCGTTGGCGGAGCCTACGTGAGCTCCGGCCAAGTCGCCACTGCAGAGACGCTACTGTCTTGTGCCGACAAGTCGCTCTACCGCGCCAAGGACGCCGGCCGCGACTGCGCCGGGGCGGTCATCGACATCTCGGCGCCCACTCTCTAGAGCCTCAGCCTTCGGTCGAGCCTTCCAGGTTCGCGAGCTGTGCAGCGTGGTAGCTCGAGCGCACGTACGGCGCGCTTGCAACGGCGGAAAACCCCAGCTTGTACCCGTCGCGGGACAGCTGCGCGAACACGCTCGGATCGACGTACTCGGCAACCGGCAGGTGAGCCGGGCTAGGCCTCAAGTACTGCCCAAGGGTCAGCATCTTCACCCCGTTGCCGAGCAGGTCGGCCATGACCTCGAGGACTTCGTCGGGGGTCTCTCCCAAGCCGAGCATGATCCCCGACTTCGTGGGCAGATCTGGTTGAGTTTCCCCCACCCGCTCGAGCACTCGCAACGAACGCAAGTAGTCGGCGCCGGGGCGCACCGTCGCATATAGGCGCGGCACCGTTTCGAGATTGTGGTTGAAGACGTCGGGCCGCGCAGCGGCAACGGTATCGACGTCGGCAAGGTGGCCGGCGAAGTCGCTCGTCAGCACCTCGACCGCGATCTGCGGCATAGCGGCGCGCAGAGCCTCGATGACCGCCACGAAGTGGGCAGCGCCGCCATCGGGCAGGTCGTCACGCGTAACGGTGGTGACCACGACGTGCCTCAGGCCGAGTCGCACTGCCGCCTCGGCGATGCGCCGAGGTTCGTCGGCGTCGAGCGGTCCAGGCTTGCGAGTCTGGACCGCGCAGAAGCGGCAGCCGCGCGTGCAGGCATCGCCCATGATCAGAAACGTGGCGGTCCCCGCCGAGAAGCACTCGCCGCGATTGGGGCACTTCGCCGACTGACACACCGTATTGAGCTCGAGTTCCTCGAGCAGACGGGCGACGGCGACAGCCTGCCCAGGCTGGGCGATTGGCCTACGCAGCCATGTGGGTAGGCGCACCGGAGCGCCGCTGTCATTCGTGGTTGCCAAGATACTCATCCAAGTTCGCCGCGACGGTTCGGGCTCTGCGAGGCCGCCATCGTAGCACCGAGCCCTACGGCCTGACGGCGATGACCTCGATCTCGACGCTCGCTGCCTTGGGGAGCCCCGCGACGGCGACGGTCGAGCGCGCCGGGAACGGCTCGGCGAAGAACTGGGCGTACGCGTCGTTCATCTTGGCGAAGTCAGCCATGTCGGTGAGGAAGACGGTTGTCTTGACCACGTCGGCGAGCGTGAGGCCAGCGGCCTCGAGCACGGCAGTGACGTTCTTGAGAACCTGCTTGGTCTGGCAACCGACACAGCCCTCGGCAAGCTCGCCGGTCTCTGGGACGATCGGCGTCTGGCCGGAGCAGTAGACGAACGGGTCGACGCTGATGGCGGCGGAGTATGGGCCCAGAGCGGCCGGGGCCTTCTCGGCGACGATTGCGGTCTTGTCGGGCATGTGGACCTCCTGTGAGACGGTTGGATTCGGGTCAAGATTGAGAAAGGCGGCGTGCGTACTCTGGTCACGTGGCATGTGGGGGCGGTGCACATCCCCAGGCGTCACGAAGCGGAGGCTAGTGTGCGGTGCCTGTCTTCTCGGCGGCTTCGCGCGCGGCAAGCATGATGACCTCGCTCACCGTGGGGTGCCCGAAGACGGCGTGCCCGAGCTCGGCGACGGTCATCCGTGCGGCCATAGGAACGCTGACCTCCTGGATGAGTTCGGCAGCGTGCGGGCCGACGATCTGCGCGCCGAGGATGCGGCCGGTGCCGTTCTCGGCGACGAGCTGGACGAAGCCCTCCGAGTGACCCTCGGCGAGCGCCTTGGCGTTGCCGGCAAACTTGAGCACGACTTGGATGGCGTCCAGCCCGCGCTCCTTGGCGCCATCACGGGTCGAGCCCACCACGCCGATGCCCGGCTCAGTGTAGACGGCTGCCGGCACTAGGCTCAGGTCTACCGAGCGAGTCGGAGCTTCGCCGCGCAGTTCGGCGACGGCGTTGCGCGCGGCGGCCTCGCCTTCCGCCTCGGCAACGTGCGCGAGCATCATGCCGCCGATCAGGTCGCCGATCGCGTAGACACCGGGCAGGTTGGTGCGGTAGAACTCGTCCACCTTGACGGCTGCACGATCCATCTCGATGCCGGCTTCCGGATAGCCGAGGCCCTCGGAGAATGGCTTGCGGCCGGGAGCGGCCAGGACGTAGTTCGCCGTGAGCGTCTCGCCGTTGTTAAGCGTCACGACGACCTCGTCGCCAATCTGCTCGACCTTCTCGGCGGCCACGCCCATGTGGAAGCGCACGCCCAAGGCCTCGAGCGCTTTGGTGGCCTCGCGCTGCACGCGCTTGTCGTTGCCGGGCAAGACCGCCGGCGTGAGCTCGACCACGTCGACGCTGGTGCCGAAGTTGGCGTAGGCGTCGGCGAACTCCAGACCGATCACGCCACCGCCGATGATGACGATGCTCTTGGGGATGCACATCAGCGAGGTGGCCTCGTCGCTCGTCCACACGCCCGGGAGCGAGTGGTCGATGCTCGGCAACAGGAACGGCACCGAGCCGGTTGCCAGGATCACCGCGTCGGCATCCACAACGACGTCGCCCTCGGCGGTCGAGGCCGTAAGCTGCTTCGAGCCGGTCATGCGACCGTCGCCCGTCACCACAGTGACCTTGAGCCGCTTGGCCTGCACGTCGAGCTGTCCGACGAGTTCGTCGACCACACCCTCCTTGCGCGCACGTAACGCGTCGCAGTCGATCGCAGGCACACTTCCGCGCAGGCCGAACTTCTCGAAGTGCCGAGCGTCGCTGACGATGTGTGCCGAGCGAAGGATCGTCTTTGTGGGGATGCAGCCCCAGTTCAGGCACGTTCCGCCAAGCCGGGCCTTCTCGATCAGCGTGACCTCGGCGCCGAGACGCGCCGCCTCGAACGCGGCCGAGTAGCCGCCGGGACCTCCACCAAGAACTGCGATGCGCATCGCCTCGACGCCTCCCAGGAATTCGTTTCTCGGGCTGAATGTCGGACGATTCTAGCACGCACGAACACGCATATGCGGTGGGTGCGCATGCCCCCGCGGCGGATAGACGATGAGCGATGGCAGCCGCGCAAACGAGATTCACACCTTCCCCACAGCGCCTTCAACACTCCCGCGGGCTGCGGCTCTACCATCTGAACCACGAAGAACGGCGGCACGACGATGCGGGGGTACTACGTGTCCAGGTTCTTTCCGGACGCCAAGCGCGTCATGCACGCTCGCCAAGAGTTCACGCAGGGTCACTTCGGCGATCTCGACCGAACGATGCAAGCCGAGAAGCTCGCATGGCCGCACACCGACGACCTGCCCACCGTGCTGGCCGAGTTCGGCGCGCTCGCTCACGAGCTGGGCTTGAGTGACGAGGACGACGGCTTCATCGTTCTAGTGCCGGTGCGCGTCAACGGCGCCGTGCTGACCACTCCGGTGCTGGTGGACCTGCAGCGCACGGAGCTGTCTTTCACGAGCCATCCGGCGGTGGGCGCCGGCGTCATCCCTGACGCCGTCATCGCCGAGAACACCGATCTTGCCTCGGCGATCCGCGAGCGCCTTCTCGGCGTACTTGCGACGTGGCACAACCCGGCTCCATCCGCCGAGTCCGCCTGACCTACTGGCGCTTCTAGCTGCAGATACTCCGAAGGCTCGGAACTCCCGAGCCTTCGCTCCGCCAGCGACCATAAGGTCGCGCCCGTTCACTATAACGCTGCCTGACACGAAACAAAGGCTCCACCCGGCGAACGGCCGAGCAGAGCCTCTGCTTTCGTGTCTCTCTTCAGAACGCTACTTCACCTTGACCGACTTTCCGGCATAGGAATCGTTCGCGGCAAACGTCGAGTTGCCGCCGAAGAGCGCGTAAAGCGTCCACGTGCCCTTCGCAAGCTTCACGGACACCTTGTACTTGTTGGACTTGATCTTGCCGCCGAAGGTCTTGCTGGTGCCGCCCTTTACCGCGAGGATCTTGATTTGGGATCCGCTCGAAAGCGACTTGCTGAATCCGCCCGTCGCCGAGAAGGCCACATTCTTCTTCTCCGAGTACTTGGCCGCTGGTACGGTTGGCGTGATCTCGCGGCTCGCGCCGGCGGGAGACAGGTCGATGTAGATCGGGTTGACTCCGCCGATGATCGCAGCGAACGAGCTTGACGCATCACCCGCGTAGAACCGGCCCGTCGGGTCAATCGCCGACTCTTTGTAGGTGACAGCGCTCCACGGCAGACCGCTGAATGCGGCGGCGCCATCCGAGCCCGTGGTCGCCGACCACTGCTGCAAGTGACCGCTGCCGTCCTTCTGTTGGACGATAACGAACTGGCCCGGAAGCATGGTCATCGGATGGCCGAATCGACGAACCACCGTCTTGATCGTGGCCGCCTGGTGCAAAGCTGGACTAATGCCAGTGACGTACGCCCCGGAGACGGTCAGGTTCAATGCGGAAGCGTAGTTGGGCTGTGCAGACGCCAACAAGCCCCACCACTGCTCGCCAAAGCGTCCTGCAGGATCACGGAACTGCACTCGGTAGGTCCCGTTCGCCAGCCAGAGCGAGTACTGCCCAGCCGAGTTCGTGACATCACTCCACTGGTACGAGCCATCGGACGTGTCGTACGCACTCACAACGATTCCACTGACGGGGGCGCCATTACCCGAATTGGTCACTGTGCCCTGAATGCCCTGCAGGAACCAGTAGATCGGAAAGTGCGGAATGATGATTGGGAAGAGCGCCTGCGCCGGGGCCACCCACGCAAACATTAGCGCGGTGGCGACGAGTAGCGCCGCGGCCCCCCTTATCGTTCTGCGCCGCAACATACTTTGCATCTCATGACCCCCTTTGGTTCGAATCGGCACGCACGGCGCCGATTCCCGTCTACTAGGGAAATTCTGCCCCAACTGACCGGGGGGAAACATGAGCGACGACGGCTGCCGCCAGTCGGTAGTGTAGCGCGGATTCGCGGTTCCGGAGGCAGCCACTACCCCAGCTCGGCACCCTCGATGATGCGAGCAACAGCGTCATCGCTGCCCAGCGGCATGATGTGGATGCCGTGCGCGATGTCCTTGAGCTGGATTGCCTGCTCGATCGCGATTGCGATCGCCTCGTCGAGCGGCTTCTCGGCACCGGTGACGCGGTCGGTGATCCAGTCCGGGACCATCAGGCCGGCGAGGCGCTCGTTGATGAACTTTATGACCCGGGGGCTCTTGAAGAGCAGAATGCCGGCGATCAGCTTGGCGCCCGTGGGCTCGAACGCCTCGACCGCGCGTGCAAACTTGTCGACGTCGGTGACAGCTTGCGTTTGGAAGAACTCGGCGCCGGCCTCGACCTTCTGCAGTCCGCGCTCGAGCTGGATGTCCCAAGGCTCGGCCTCGGGGAACAGCGCACCCCCCATGAAGAAGTCCGTCGCGCCGTCAAGCGGCGTGCCGTTCATGTCGACGCCCTCGTTCATGCCCTTGGTGACTTGGAGCAGCTGTGTGGAGTCCATGTCGAAGACGCCTTTGGCCTTGGGATGGTCTCCCCCGCGCGGGTCGTCACCGGTCACGACCAGCACGTTTTCCAGCCCGAGCGTCCATGCTGCGAGCAAGTCACTCTGCAGTGCGAGGCGATTCCGGTCTCGGCAGGTCTGTTGGAAGATCGGCTCGCAGCCGTTCCCGTTCTCGAGCACGACCCGCGAGGCCGCAAGCGACGACAGGTGCAGCGTCGCGCCCTGGTTGTCGGTAACGTTGAGCGCGTGGCAGAACGGCGAGAGCTTGCGAACGCTCTCCAGCATCGCCGAGTAGTCCGTGCCGTGGGGCGGCGCGACCTCGCCGGTGATGACGAACTCGCCGCGCACCAGCGCGTCACGAAACTTGCCCATCAGGCGTCCTTCTCGGTGGTGAAGGGCTTGTCAGTGGCGGTGGAAGCGGGCTTGCGGCCGAGCGCTGCATCTCGCGTGTTGACCGATCCGGGCCCGCGTTTGACCGAGTAGTCCTTCGGGGCGATGACGCCCTTCATGCCGCGGCCCTGCTCGGCGAGGCGTCGGCGAATCTTGACGTGCGCGCACTCGCGGTCCGTGAGCACCTCGCACATGCCGTTCCACATGCCGCCACACGGCCCGTTGAGTAGGCCTTTCGGGCAGGTGGTGACGGGGCAGATGCCGGCGGTCTTGTCGAGCACGCAGTCGCCGCACATCTGGCAGCGCTCCTCGAACACGCCGTGGCGCACCACGTTGCCGAGAAACGCGCTTTCGAGTCCCGGATACGTCGGCTTCTTCACGGCGTCGGCGACGGTCTGCACGCCCGCGCCACAGGACAACACGAGCACGGCGTCGGCCGCGTCGACCTCGGCCCGGTGCTTGCGCATGTCGAGATTCACACCGCCGGAGTGACACGTCACAGCGCCCACAGCCGAGCCGGTGACGCTGTAGCCCTCGGCTTCTAGGCGCGCCTTGGCGACCATGATCTCGGCCTGCCCGCCGGTGTGTGCAACCGTCGCGCACTCTCCGCAACCCATGATGAAGACGCTCTTGGCGTCGATCTCGGCGAGGTTGGCTTTGATCCGGTTCCAATCGCGCGGTTTGGTGACGATCACTGACGCTCACCTCGTCTGACGGCCGTCGCTTCGCGCACCGCGCTCACACAACCTGGCGCATCGGCCGAGTAGCCCGCACCGATACCGGCCGCCCACTCTGCCGTAACCACCGCACCGCCCACGAACACAGGCAGCCCGTCGTGCGCGCTCTTCACATCGCCGACGATCTGCTGCATCGCCGGCAGCGTGGTGGTCATCAGCGCGGAGAGGCACACGGCATCGCTCTTGTCGGCAGCTTCGAGTATGCGCTCGCTCGAGACGTCCACGCCCAGGTCGGCGACCTCGAAGCCCTGACTCTCCAGCAGGGAGACGCAGATATCCTTGCCAATCGAGTGGATGTCGCCCTTCACGGTTGCGAAGACCACGCGGCCGGCGGTGTCGTCGCGTGAGCCCTCGGGCAGGTGCTCCTTGACGCGCGCAACGGCCGCCTTCATGGCTTCGGCGGCGATCATCATCTGGGGCAGGAACGCATCGCCGCGACCATAGGCGTCGCCGAGGCGCTGGATGGCCGGCGTTAGCACGGCCCCGATAATCTCCTCGGCGGGCGTGCCCGAGGCGATCAGCGCGTCGACGAGCGTGGGAGCGGCATCGGTGTCGCCGCGCAGAACCGCACCCTCGAGCGCGTCGCGCGGGTCGACGGCGGTGGCCTCCGCGTGCGCGGGTGCAAGCGCCTCTGCGCCGCTGGCCGCCGCTGCAAGTGCCGATGCGTACGCGGCATCCCACGCGGCCCAAGCTTCGTGATGCGCGTCGGGGTCGTTGCCCGACACGAGCGCCTGGTTGGCGAGGCGCACCGCCTCCATGATCACCTGGTCGCTGGGGTTGATGATGCCGGCGTCTAGACCGCCCGTTACCGCCGCGTCGAAGAACGCCGCGTTGAGTAGCGGCCGCTGGGGAAGTCCGTGACTGATGTTGGAGACGCCGAGCACTGTAGCCAGCCCGCTCGCGTGAGCCGCCGAGAGAGCCTCGACGGTGGTGCGCGGGGCATGCGGGTCGGTTGCAGCGGTCATGACCAGCGCGTCGACGATCAGGTCGCGATCCGACAGCCCGTAACCATAGGCCGCCTCGCGAACGCGATCGACGACTGCGCCTCGACCCGCGACGCTCTGGGGGATGCCGACGTCGTCCAGAGCGAGCACCACAACCGCGGCGCCGTACTTGGCCACGAGCGGAAGTACGGCCTCCATCGACGCCGGGTCGCCATTGACGCTGTTGACGAGCGCGCGGCCAGGGTAGATGCGCAGCGCCGCCTCCAGCGCGGCCGGGTCGGTAGTGTCGAGCACGATTGGCAGCTCGCTCGTCCCGATGACCGCCAGCACGGCGGCTGGAAGCGCGACACTCGCGTCGACACCGGCGGCACCCACGTTGACGTCGAGGAGGTCGGCACCGGCCGCTTCCTGCTCGGCGGCGAACGAACGCACGATGCTCATCGAGCCGACGCGCAGCTCCTCGGCCAGCGCCTTCTTGCCGGTGGGGTTGATGCGCTCGCCGATGACTCGCACGGGCGAGCCGGAGCCGATCGTCACGACCCGGCGCGGTCCAGCGACTCGCAGCCCATCAAACCCGCGCCCGCGCACGACCACGAATTCTCTGTCGGCAACGGCGTCTACGATCGCGCCCGTGAAGACGGGCGTCGAGCCGCAGCAGGAGCCGACCAGTGCGGCGCCCGCCTCGCGCGCGGCGGATGCGAAGGCGGCCATCTCGTCCGGCGTGCCCGGGAACTGTGTGCGACCCTCAGCGTCTAGCGTCGGTAGGCCCGCGTTGGGCTGAGCGAAGACCGGCAGAGTCGTCGTCGCAGCCATCCTGCGCACAAGCGGCAGCATCTGCTCCGGCCCCAGCCCGCAGTTCATCCCGACACCGTCGGCGCCGGCCGCCTCGAGCACGACCGCGGCCGTCTCCGGATCGGTGCCCGACAGGTCCATGCGACCCGCAAGGCCAAAGGTGCAGCTTGCGAAGACCGGCAGGTCGCACACCGATTTGGCCGCCAGAACCGCGCAGCGGGCCTCGGCGATGTCGGTCATCGTCTCGATGAAGATCGCATCCGGACCCGCCGAGGCAAGCGCCGCGGCCTGCTCGGCG
>JARLGT010000034.1 GCA_031292615.1 Coriobacteriia bacterium
CCGACCTCGACGCCGCCGTCTTCGCCGCGTACGGCTGGTTTGCCGATACGTCCGACTCCGAGATCCTCGAGCGCCTCGTCGCGCTTAACCTCCAGACGGCGGGCGTCACCGAGCCTTCTGTTGGCAAAGGAGATCAGCGTGATCCCCGCATCGAGCGAGTCACTGGTGTCGACGAGGAAGGGCCGAGATGAGGCAACCGTTTCGCGCTCGACACGGGGGCTGGGCATATCTGGGAGGCGAGGCGTCCCGCTTACCATGCGCGAGATCAAGGAAGACGAAGTGATGCCCGGAAGCGCTGCAGCGGAAGGCGTCGGTCTCATCTGTACCACGAACGTTGTTCTACCGAATAGCTCGCGGGTCGTGGGCCAGAAGGATCGAAAGAATGGAGAAACAGTATGAGTCTGGGCATGCCCCCGGCCATCTTCTTCGCATACCCAAGCCGACCCGCCTTACGACGGACGACTGTCAGCGAAGCGGCCGAAGCACTCACGGAGACGGGTGAGGCGCGCGGACATACCTGGGAGTCGCTGTCGATCGGTGGGCGGCTAATCATTGCCCAGATAACGACTGCGATCGATGGGTCCGTGTTGTCTGTCTTTGACACAACAGAGCCCAACGAGAATGTCTTGTTCGAACTGGGGTATGCGATTGGCGCCAAGAAGCGCGTCTGGCTGATCCGGGACCGCTCGTTCGCGGCTGCTACGCGGCAATGGGACAAGTTCGCTCTTCTGAGTCCAATCGGATACGTACCCTATTCAACCTCCGGAACAATTGTGAACGCGTTCTTGGCTGGCCGGCCGCACGAAGCCATGACAACGGTCTATGACGACCTCGTTGCGAACAGCCTCGTGCCAGACGCATCGAGCTCAGTCCTATACCTTGCCAGCCCTCATGACACGAACGCGTCTTATGGCCTTACACGAGCTCTTGAACGTGAGAGATCCTCAACTTTCACCCTCGCAGTTGTTGACCCGCAGGAGTCCGTCATCCAGCCGCTCTCGTGGTATGCCGAGTCCATAGCAGCATCGCGGGGCGTGGTCGCACATTTCACATCGCCCAAACGCCAAGACGGGGAGATCCATAACGCCCGGATGGCGCTGCTCTCAGGGCTTGCGCGCGGCATGGGCAAGGAACTCTTGATGCTTGCCGAGGAAGACTACTCGACACCGATCGACTACCAAGACGCCCTATTCGTCTACTCCGTGCCCCGCGATGTCGTCGCGCGGGTGAACCGCTGGCTTCGCGACCACAAACGGGTGCTGGAGGGGGCCCATCCCACGCCCCAGTCCGAGGCATTCAAGCGAGCCGCGGAACTGCGCTCGCTCCGGTTGGGTAGTCACGTCGCCGAGGACGAGGCGGCTAGCCTGTCAGACTACTTCGTCGAGACACGTCCCTACACCGAAGTGCTTCAGGGCGGAGTGCGTCTATTCGTCGGACGTAAGGGGGCCGGGAAGACTGCCAACTTGCTGCATGCCGCTGCTGATCTTTCAGCCGACGCCCGGAACGTCGTCTGCGTCATTAAGCCGCCAGCGTACGAACTAGGGAGCCTTCTGAGGTTGCTCCGGAGATACAAGGAGAGAGACGAGAAGGGCTTTCTGATCGAGAGCATGTGGAAGTACTTACTGTGGTCCGAGCTCGCGCGAACGGCGACCTCGCGAATTCGAGAACAGCGCGCGGTCGTTGTCCCGGCGACCCCTGAGTGGAACCTTCTCGAGGCTGTCGCCAACGAGCGCGATCTCGTGCTCGAGGACTTCTCGATCAGACTCGAACGAGCTGTCGAGGACTTGCTTCCGATCGACGTCGAAACTGGCGTGGCCGCCGGACGCGTGGCGATCTCCGAAGCTCTCCACGAGACGCGGATCAGGCATCTAGTTGGGCTGCTCGCTGAAGCGCTGTCGGGGAAGCATCGGGTCGCGATCCTGGTCGACAATCTCGACAAAGCCTGGACGCGCGACTCTGATCTCGGAGAACTATCGCAGTTCGTCCTCGGGCTCCTTGGCGCCATGCGATCGATCGGGCTCGAGCTCGAGAAGCGCGGCAAAGGCCGTCAGCCGCTCGGCGTCTCGCTGGCAGTGTTCCTGCGAAGTGATATCTACTCACACGTCACCCGCATGGCACGCGAACCTGACAAGCTCGCCGTGAGCAGACTCGACTGGAGTGACCGCGACCTGCTCCTGCGCGTGCTCGAAGAGCGATACACCACCGTCAGCGGGGCGAACGGGACCGAACTGTGGACGCGCCTGTTCTGCGCGTTCGTTGACTTTACGCCGACGCGTGAATGGTTCTTCTACACGGTTCTGCCACGACCGCGGGACATGCTGTACCTCGCAAACGCGAGCATCACGAACGCCGTGAACCGTCGCCGGGACCAAGTGCAACCCGACGATCTTAAGGACGCGCGTTTCGCCTATTCGACGTACGCGTTTGAGTCCCTCCTCGTCGAAGGTGAGCCCGATCTCCCGCAGATGGAATCAGTTCTCTATGAGTTCGCGGCGTCCTCCAGCGTTCAGTCCGAAACTCAGGTACTTGAGCGCATCCGTCGCGGGCTCGGCCGCAAAGCTACGAAGTCAGAGACGAGCGTCCTCACCCAACTGCTCGAACTATCGTTTCTGGGCTTCCAGTCTGCCGGAGACCACCCAGTCTACGTTGACAATCCGGCGGAGTTAACACGCAACAGGGCAATAGCCCACGCGAAGTTGAATGCGGCTCATTCAGAGATGCAGTATTCCGTTCACCCCGCATTTCGAGCGTTCCTAGAGGTGAGGGAGACACTCGTTCAGAATACATAACTTACATTATCGGAAGTAGTGCATAACTCTGGCGATGGTGATCCTGGGCCAGAACGACCTCCAAGGCCACAACGGGCACGCGCAGCTCGTGTCCCCGCTCGATTGGCGCATGGGAGAGACGGGTCAAACGGGGGCGAGGCCCGTGCCGTCGAGCCCGAGCCGATCGAAATAGTCCTGGACACCGGCCACGAGACGTGACGCGTCCGCGACCAGTTGGTCGGTCTCCTCGAGGTCGTATGGGGGTTCATCGGGTTGTGGATAGTGCGCGGCGGCGTGGGCACCGGATAGGGCGACGATGTCGACGATCGCGGCGCGAAGGTCTGCCTCGGCCGGGCTTCGCTCAAGCAGGAAGATCAGATCGTGCGTCAAGGGAGGCTCGCGGCCCTGGAGTGCGATGGTCGCCTTGATCGCCTTCTCGGCTGCCTGCTGGGCGAGGTAGGCGGCCTGGCGGGGAGCCACCGTTGCGACGGCCAGGAGCGCCCGTGCGGCGGTGAGGTCCCCGATCGCCGTTCGAAGCCACCAGAGCGCAGCCTCAGGCGGCATTGCCGCGGTGATAGATGACTCGCCCTTCCTGGAGCGCCCAGTACACCACGCCGGCTGGACGACCGGGCATGTATCCGTCCGTTTCCTCGACCGTGCTCACGACAACGTCCGCGGCCACGGGCAGATCCGCGAAGGATCTACGGATGGCGATGCGCATCGCGCGACGGTTCGCGATGGCATCAACGACAACCAGCAGGTCGTAGTCGCTGTCGGCCCGGGCGCTTCCGCGCGCGCGCGAGCCGAACAGCACGATCCTGACAGGATCAACGAGGCGAACGATCCGTCCCACGATGGTCGACTGCCACGGGTCGGTCGTGACAGCTGGGCGGTCCAGGGCGGCGGAGAGATGCGGCGCCGCGGCCTCCTGGACCTGGTGTGCACGTCCCTCTCGACTCTTGTGCAGGTCCAGCGGAAACGCTCCATCCGTCTGCGTCCGATCCGGGTCGACCTGGAGGGACGGCCCTGCGGTCACGGCATGAACGGCGCCGATCAGGTCGTCCTCGTCGATCAGGTGCTGCGTGCCGACCTTGTGGGACGGCAGCTTCCCTGCCCTGATCCACCGACGGATCGTCTCAGGGTTGCGGCCAACGCGTCGGGCCGCCTCAGGCACGGTCAGGGTCATGAGCTGCTCCCGTTGGAGCGGGACGTCGTCATCCACGATAGTTGTAGCATACTACACCAGCATCGCCGATGAGCTTCGAGATGCGGGCAAACGAAATGGAACCGGCGCCCTCTCACGGGCGCCGGTACTTCGATTGGATGTCAGTTGACATCACTCGGTAGAAGTTGGCGGGCGGAGCCAGGCATTCGCCCCGACCGCCGTCAGGCGCCCGCCCGGGTATCGGAGCTGATGTTGCCCGCTCGCGGCCGCGTGGCGAGGTTCGTCACGCCGCGCGTCTGGTCGGCCGTGCACGGCGGTGTCGCGATCGGCCCTGCCGAGCGCACCCTGCGTGCAAGATCCGGTCTCGCGACCATGGCCGACGACGTCACTGCGCACCCCTCGCGCGGCCAAGCGGGCTCCGATGGACCGATCCTACGCCGGCAGCGCAAGCCCACGCCGGGGGTGTCGTCGGGCTCGCGCCGGGGCGCCCTCCCCTCCCCGACCCGCTCAGCCGCCCGAGAAGACCGGCGAGATGAGGATCCGGTCGCCCTCGTGGAGCTCGTCTTCCAGGTCGATCGCCCACCCGTCGCGGCCGACGATGACCGGACGGCCTCGGTCGGCTCCGATCGCGTCGAGGAGATCGCCGACGGTCGCGCCGGGTGGGAGCTCGGCCACCTGCTCGCTGAAGCCCAGCGTATGC
>JARLGT010000035.1 GCA_031292615.1 Coriobacteriia bacterium
ACCACGCGGCTCTGATCGTCTCGCTTGCCGAGCTGCTCGCGGGCGATGGCCTGCTGGTCTTCTCGTGCAACCGTCGCAAGTTTGCGTTCGACGCGGAGACGTTGACCGGCGCGGGCTTGGCGTGCGAGGACGTCACCGCGCGCACCATCCCGGAGGACTTCAAGCGCAAGCCCGGCGTGCACACCTGCTGGACCGTGCGCCGCGCGAGGGCCTGACCGTGGCCGCGCACGAGTCGCCGGCAGCGCCGCCACTTCCCGCCTACAACGTCCGCGTAAGCTCGCGGGCGCGCCTCGTTCGCCTGACCGTGACACCCCGCGAGGGCCTCGTGGTCGTCGTTCCCAAGCGCTGGCGCGGCAACGCCGCTGATATCGTTGCGCTCAAACGCGAGTGGGCCGTCAACGCGCTGGAGCGCATCGCCGACGCCCGCGCGCTGCACGCTGCCGGCCCCGACGCGCTTCTGCCCGACCTGGTCGAGCTGCGGCTGGTGGGCGAGACGTGGCCGGTCGAGTACCGCGCTGGCGCCAAGCGCTCGGGCCGCACGCAGGCTCGCACGCGCGGCTCGGCGCTCGTGGTCGTTGGCGACGTCGGGGACGCCGACGCGTGCCTGGCCGTACTCGCGCGCTGGCTCGATCGCACGTCGCGCGAGTTGCTCCTGCCGATGCTGGCCGAGGTCGCCGCGGTGGCAGGCGTGGAGTACGCGAGCGCTCGCATCCGCCACCAGCGCACGCGCTGGGGCTCATGCTCGGCGCGCAAGACGATCTCGCTGAACCGCAGCCTCGTCTTCTTGCCCGAGGATCTCGTGCGCGCGCTGATGCTTCACGAGCTGGCGCACGTTGCCGTGCTGGACCACTCGGCGCGCTTCTGGAATCGTCTCGCTGCACTCGACCCCGACTTCGCCGAGCACCGCACCGCGCTTCGCGACGCCGCGCGTTTCGTCCCAGCGTGGGCCGATGCCTAGGCCCGGCGCCCCAGCCGAGAGCTTCGGCCGCCGAATCGTGCGCTGGGTGGTGGGAGCGACCGAGAGTTTCCTCGCCGACGACGTGCCGCGCATGGCCGCCGCGATGTCGTACTTCTTGCTGCTGGCGATCGCGCCGCTCGTGCTGCTCGTCAACGTGGTGTTCGGGGCGTTGGGTTTGGCGACGGCCGGATCGACAGGGGCGGCCACCATCGCCTCGGCGGGCGAGCTTGCGGCTCAGGGCTTCGCACAGGCGACCGCGTGGGCCGGCTCTTACGCTCCGTGGGCTGTCGCCGTACTCGTGATCGTTGGCGCGGTGAGCGTGTTCGGGCAGTTCGTCGATGCAGTCAACCGGATCTGGAAGACGCCACCAAACCGCACGCCGGTCCGCCAGTACCTGCGCCAGCGGGGCATGGCGCTCGCCCTTCTGGGGGTGGCCGCCGTTGCGCTCGTGGTGGCGCTGATCGTGAGCGGCATCGTCGGAATCGTGCTGAGCGTGGGTCTGGCCTACGCGCAAAGTCTCGGCGTGAATCTCCCACAGTGGAGCGCGAGTGGCTGGCTGCGCGCGCCGCTGGTGTTCGTCGCCTCGGCGTTGCTGTTCGCCGTTGCTTTTGTGGTAGCGCCCGACCGCGCCGTGCGATGGCGCGACGCGCTGCCCGGATCGCTGGTCACGGCCGTTGGGTTCCTCATCGGCGAGCAGGTGCTCTCGATCTATCTGGGCAGCACGCAGCGCTTCGTGGTGTTCGGCGCCTCGCAGTTCTTCGTGGGCCTGACCGTGTGGATCTACTACTCGGCGATCGTGGTGCTGTGGGGCGTGGAGTTCACGCGGATGATGGTGCTCGACGCCGAGTCCCGCCGAGGTGAGCGTGCCGAGTCGGCTGCGCCGTCGGCTCCGGAGCCGCCCGCGCCCGCTCCCGAGCCGCACGCTGGCCGCTAGCTCGCGTCGCGGAGCAGCGGGTGCGATGCTCGCAGCCGCATGATCGTGCGCTCGGTTTCGCCGAGCGGATCGCCGCCCCACTCGGCCTGCCCGGCGGCTGGCGGCTCCTCGAACGTACCGCGCGGGATGACCGCTTCTTCGCCCGTGACGCCGGCCCGCGCTGCAGCCTCGGCAGCGAGCAGCCGCCACGCATCGGGGAGCTCGGCTGGCGCGGGTACGCCGAGCAGCGCCGCAAGCGCGCACGCCCACACCCGCGGCACCGCCGAGAAGCTGTCGTAGCCGCCGCCTCCGGTGGCAGCGACTCGTCCGCCACACACCTCGTCGGCGAGCCGAATGAGGTTCTGCGCCGTACGGTACTGGCCAGCGACGGTGGTGGTCAGGTGGGCGAGCGGGTCGGAGGCGTGCGAGTCGGCGCCCAGCTGGATCACCATCACGTCGGGCACGAATGCTCGCACGGCCGGCGCGATGACCGATGCGAAGGCCCGACCGTACTCCACGTCGCCGGCGCCCGGAGCCAGCGGCAGGTTCACCGCGTATCCGACGCCCATGCCCCCGCCGATGTCGGTAGGGCGGCCGGTTCCCGGGAAGAGGTAGCGGCCGGACTCGTGGACCGAGACGGTGAGCACGTCGTCGTTGTCCCAAAACGCCGCCTCCACGCCGTCGCCGTGGTGCACGTCGACGTCGACGTAGGCCACGCGCGTGCCGGGGTGCTCGGCAAGCATGTGGCAGATCGCGACGGCGGGGTCGTTGTAGACGCAGAATCCCGAGGCGCGGTCGCGCTGGGCGTGGTGCAGGCCGCCAGCGGGGGAGAAGGCGCGCTGGCAGCGGCCCTCCACCACGTCGGCGAGCGCTCGGATTGTAGCCGCGCAGACCTCGGCAGCAGCCTCGTGCATGTGGGGGAAGGCCGGAGTGTCGCCCGGGCCGATCCCATAGCTGCCCTCCCAGTGCGCCGTATCGGCGCCGGCTTGGCGCACGGCGGCGATGTAAGCGGGAGTGTGGACCCGCAGCAGATCCTCATCGTCGATGGGGCCGGGGTCGACGAGCGACGCGCGGCCGGGTTGCTCGGCACCCGGCTCGGCGATCAAGCCCCACATGCGAGCGAGTTCGACCGCCAGCACGAAGCGGTCGGGTCGCAGCGGGTGATCGGCGGACAGCCGGTAGTCCGCGAGGTGAGGTGTGTATACAAGTTCGACCGTCATGCGGCCTCCCCGCTGTTTCGACTCGTAACTTATTCATCCCCATCCCTTACCTGACACGTGTGGAATGCTGAAGTACACTGTGCGTTCACGCTGTTGTGGTGTAGCGCCCCCACGAAGCGTTTGGAAGTGACTCTCCGGACCGCTCACCGCGGTTCGTGGACCCCCAAGAAACGAGGAGGTTCGCCCACTTGGAACACACGAAAATCTGGGAATTGCCGGTCGAGAGCTATCTGGGCAAGCGGCAAGTCAAGCTCGACGACACCACCCTTCGCGATGGCGAGCAGACCGCAGGCGTGGTCTTCACCAACGCCGAGAAGGTCCAGATCGCCAAGTACCTCGACGAGATCGGCGTCCAGCAGATCGAGGCGGGCATCCCTGTCATGGGCGGCGACGAGCGCGAGGTAATCGAAGAGATTGCGCATCTCGGCCTCAAGGCGTCGATCCTAGGCTGGAACCGCGCTAGCGTGGCCGACATCAAGACATCGATCGACTGCGGCGTCGACGCCGTAGCGATCTCGCTGGCAACCAGCGACATCCACATCGAGACCAAGCTCATGAAGGACCGCAAGTGGGTGCTGGACTCCATTCGCGAGGCCACTGCCTACGCGAAGTCCGAGGGCATGTACGTCTCGGTCAACGCCGAGGACGCGAGTCGCACTGAGTTCGGCTTCCTGCTCGAGTACGCCGCGGCCGCCAAGGCCGAGGGCGCCGACCGACTCCGCTTCTGCGACACGATCGGCATCATGGAGCCGCTGACCACGTACAAGGTGGTCAAGGAGCTGGTCGAGCAGACCGGCTTGGAAGTCGAGATGCACACGCACAACGATTTCGGAATGGCCGTGGCCAACGCGATCGCCGGCATCCACGGTGGCGCGACCTGGGTCAACGTCACCCTCGGCGGTCTGGGCGAGCGTGCCGGAAACGCCGCGCTCGAGCAGGTCGTCATGGCGCTGAAGTACATCGAGGGCATGGACATCGGCATCGAGACCGAGCGCTTCCGCGAGATCGTCGACTACACGATGATCGCCGCCGGTCGCACGGTCCCGGCGTGGAAGCCGGTCGTGGGAAGCAACATGTTCGCCCACGAGAGCGGCATCCACGTCGACGGCATCATCAAGAACCCTCGCACCTACGAGATCTTCTCGCCGGAGGAGGTGGGTCTGGTCCGCCAGATCGTGGTGGGCAAACACTCGGGCTCGCGCACCATCGAGCTCAAGTTCGCCGAGTACGGCATCGAGATCAGCCGCGACGAGGCCAACGCCATCCTTCCGGCCATTCGGCACATGAACGTCGAGATGCATCGCCCGCTGTTCGACAAGGAGATCGTCGAGATCTACAACGAGTACAAGGCGTCGAGCGCCTCAAGCCAGCTCGGCGAGTAGTAGGATCCACCTGCAGACGCACGACCCGACACGCACTCTAGGAGGCTGATTGCTCTGGCCGGCAAGACCATCGCCGAGAAGATCTTCTCGGCACACTCAGGGACTGACGCACACGCCGGTGACATCGTCATCGCCGATGTCGACTTCGTGATGGGCCAGGACGGCACGTCCCCGTTGGCCATCAAGGCGCTCGAGCGCATGGGCGTCGAGAAGGTCTTCGATCCCAAGAAGGTCGCGCTCGTGATGGACCACAGCTCGCCGAGCCCCATAGAGGGCGTGAGCGCGCTGCATACGATGATGCGCGAGTTCGGCGCCAAGACCGGTGCCACCGTCTACGACGTGGGCGAGGGCGTGTGCCACCAGCTCATTCCCGAGAAGGGCCACGTCGTCGCCGGCGACCTTATGGTGGGCTGCGACAGCCACACCTGCACGTACGGTGCGATCAACGTCTTTTCCACCGGCGTGGGCTCAACCGACGGTGCGGCCGCGATGGCCGGCGGCAAGCTGTGGTTCAAGGTGCCGGACTCGATGAAGGTCGTCTACAACGGCAAGCTTGCGCCCGGCGTCTTCTCAAAGGACCTCATCTTGTACCTCGCCGGCCAGATCGGCGCCGACGGAGCGACGTATGAGGCCATCGAGTTTGTGGGCCCGGTCATCGACGAGCTGTCGGTCGAAGCGCGCATGACGATGAGCAACATGGCCATCGAGGTGGGCGCCAAGGCTGGCCTGATGGATGCCGACGACAAGACGCTGGCCTGGTTCGACGGCCGGGGCGAGAAGGTGCCCGCACCGCAGAACGCCGACGCCGACGCCGTCTACAAGACGACGCTGACGTTTGACGCGAGCACCATCGGGCCGCAGATCGCCAAGCCGCACTCGGTGGATAATGTCAGCCCCATCGAAGAGGTCGAGGGCACGCCCATCGCCGAGGGCTTCTTGGGCACGTGCACCAACGGCCGCCTCGAGGACTTGGGCGTGGCAGCGAGCATCCTCAAAGGCCGCAAGGTTCACCCCGACGTGCGCTTCATCGTTGCGCCCGCCAGCCGCCAGGTGCTGTTGGACGCCATCGAGGCCGGCTACATCCAGACGCTGGTCGAGGCTGGTGCCGCGTTGGTCACCGCCGGTTGCGGGCCGTGCGTGGGCACCCACAACGGCGTGCCGAGCAACGGCGAGAACGTCATCTCGACGGCCAACCGCAACTTCAAGGGCCGCATGGGCAACTCCAACTCCTTCATCTACCTCGGCAGTCCGGCTACTGTGGCCGCATCGGTGATTGAGGGCAAGATCACGGACCCGCGCACGTACTTCGCCGAGTAGGGCGAGCGAAGGCGCGGCGCAACCCGCCAAGCCGACCCGACGACCAGACCGCCCCGAGCGACCAGGAGCGACACGCATGGAACTGCACGCCAAAGCCATCAAGTTCGGTGACGACATCAACACCGACTACATCATCAGCGGCAAGTACAAGTTCAAGAGTGCCGACATGGAGGCCATGGCCGTGCACGCCATGGAAGACGTCGACCCCGACTACTACGCCAAAGCCAAGCCGGATGGCGCCTTCCTGGTGGCCGGCAAGAACTTCGGCATGGGGTCGAGCCGCGAACAGGCGCCGCTGGTGCTGATCTACTCCAACACCCAGGCGGTGCTCGCCAAGAGCTTCGCGCGCATCTTCTACCGCAACGCGATCAACACGGGACTGCCGGTCATCGAGATCGACACCGACCTGATCGACGCCGGCGACGAGCTGTCCGTCGAGCTGGAGAGCGGTGTGGTCAAGAACCTGACCAAGGGCACCGAGATCCCGTTCCCACCGCTGCCACCGGTCATGGCGCAGCTGCTGGCCGATGGCGGACTCGCCGAGCACTTCAAGAAGCACGGCGGGTTCAACCTGTAGGGTGTCCGGCCGACGCCAGGCCGCGCCTACGAGGATGAAACGAACGTCGGCCGCTTCCCTCTCGGGGAGGCGGCTGCCTTTATTTGGGCGATAGCGGCGGGGTACATCCTCGATAGGACTGAGTCGTTCCGGGGGAGCGAGCGAGGGGCTTGTTCCCATGGCATACAAGCTGAGCTATCTCGAAGAGGACGACATCCTGTTCACCGAGTACGTTCCACCTGTCAGCCTGGAGGATTGCATCGAGGCGATGGGCGACAACCTCACGATGGCCGCGCAAACTGGAGCGCTGCGCCTGCTGGGCGACTGCCGAGCGTTGCTGGTATCGACCGGTGTCAGCGACGTGTACCAGCTGGGCGCGGTGCTCGATCAGCTGGGATTCGACCGACGGTCTCACGAAGCGCTCGTGGTCGTTGGCGGTCCGACGATCTCGGACGGGGAGTGCGAGCCGTTCTCCCGCGTCTGCTCGCCGCGGGGGGTGGTTGTGCGCCTCTTCGGCAGCATCGAAGAAGCCAGGGCATGGTTGCGGACTTGTCCGCGAAAGGCGCGCGTGAGGAGCCCGATGGATCGGCTGTGAGGTGCTGGTCGCAGCTAGTTCGCAGGGACGATGCCGACCAGGATCCAACCGCGCGCGCTCAACTGCAACGTCACTTGGACCGCAAGCGGATCGATCTGCTGATTTGCGGTGTTAGTCAGGACCAGAGGAAAGACCAGTTCAAACGGGGTGACGAACTGGGGCGGACTCGCAACTGCCACACCGATGTCATTCGGGCCGGGGCCGCCTAGTCGGTCGTACCACGATAGGTCCGCGAGGCCAGTCCCAGGCGCGGGTTCGTTGATCACAGTGGAAACCGCTGCCGCGCGCGCCGCGAACCATGCCGTGGCGAAGAACACGCCGACGACTAGGGCGACCAACAGCAGTACGAGGATGACAAGCAATCGAGTTCGACTTGGTGACACCGCGGTCTCCGGAGCTCTCGGATGTCGGCACAGTGAGCTTGCACAGACTGGATAACAATTTACCCACCGCAGCCATTTGAGCTCATCTCCAGCGCGTACGTGACTTCCTACACCCAATCGTCCACGCTGATATGTGCAGCAATCACAGACTGCACAGTTGTTGTTGGCCAGAACGGAGTCCCATGACCGTCGCCCTGCGCGCAATCCGCTTGCTGTTTGCGTTCGTCGCGGGGTTGGCCCTTGAGCTAGGTGCGCTGGTCACGGTGTGGAAGCCGGCTGACTTGGCGAGTCGGCCGCGCTGGGTCAGCTTCGTGCGTGGCGACCTGCCTGCTGTTGCCATAGACGGTCTGCTTGTCTTTGCACTGCTGGCGCTGATCCTCTGGGGTGAGTCGGCTCCGCTCATTCCCGTGGCGGCGTTCCTCCTCGGGTGCGGTCTCGTCCTAGCAGACGCGGCCCCCGCTTTCTTCCATGAGCTCCGGCACCCTGGCGCCGTCGGTCTTACCTTCGTGGCCGTTTCCTTGGTGCGTGCCCTCGTGCCGCCGATGATCGCTCTTGCCCTCTTGTCGTACAAACAGCGCCACCGACAGACGGTCCGTTCTGGATCTGCCGATCCCGTGCGTTCCGCCTGAACACGCTCGCCGTCTTGGCTAACATGCGCATCGAGCGGACGCCGCGAGCGCTATCCTAATGGAAGCGCCGGCGCCGCTCATGCGCGACACGTTGGGCGAACGGGGGAACCATTGCGGATCAGCCGCGAGTGTAGAGGTGCCGGGATGTCTCTCGTGTTGGCGGCTGCTTTCTTCCTGTTCTTCCAGCTCACGAAGCAGATTCCGGCGCTGGCGGCAGCCAATGCCTCGGCGAACGACCCATACGACGCGATCGGATCGTTCGGCATTCAAGCTGCGGCCGTCTTCGGGCTCCTCGCGGTCGGTCGCTGCTTCTGGTGGAGTCGTGCCGGCAGCAAGCTGTCGGAAAGACGGCGCTTGCTTCTAGTCAGGACCGGCGTGGCGTCAGTGCTGGCCGTCACCGTCACGCTAGCCGGTGACATCATGGCGATGGCGCGCCAGCCGGGCGTGGTGATCGGATCGTTGGCTGGTCGGGGATACGCGTTGTTGCTCGGCGGCATGGTCGCACTGGCGCTATGGGTGGGTCTGTACGTCGGGCTGGCATCAAAGGGCGTTGGAGGTCCGCTGAGCGCTCGGGCGTGGCTTCGGTCGGCTGCGTCGTCGCTCGTCTTTGTCGCGTTGCTGGCCGTCTACCCGGAGGTCCTGCGGACCAGCGTCGCTGGTGAGCTGTTCACAGTGCTCGTGGGGGTGGCGCTGCTGGTTGCGCCCATGAGGTTCCTGCTTCTGGCACTCGTGCCTGACCTGGCCTCGGCACCCAATGAGCCTGCCATCACTGGACGGGTCGTGCCGTCGTGGCTCCCATGGGTCGCCGTGTCGGTGGCTGGTATCGTCGTCGGTCTGCTGCTGGTCTCGGCTGAGATGTTCCATGATTCGGGTGGATCCACTCCGCCTGTCGCCCGGCTTCTTCTGGTGGCGTCGGTTTACGTGGGGCTGGAGGTGGCTGGCCTGTTGGTCGGCTACGCGATGCTGCGCGGACCTCTTGGTCTGGTGCCGCCGCCCAACAAGCGCATCGAGCGGACGCAGTCAGCGCTATCCTGACGAGAGCGCCGGAGCGCCGCTCATGCGCAACACGTTGGGCGTACGGGAAGGGGTACTGTGCGCAAACTTGCCTCGGGTGTCATCGGTCTGCTCGGCCTCTATGTGCTGGCCACGTCGCCCTACACGCTCTCGTTCGCCGCGCTGCTCGCCGCAAGCTATCTCGGATCCGGCCCTTCGTGGCACCATTGGCTCCGGCTCCTGGCCGCTGGGTTCATCGCCGTGGCGCCGTTCGTCCTGGCGTTCGGGTTCGGCCTGGCCATGGTGCTGTGGCGTGAGCGTCTCGCAGCCCGCTTGTTCAACGACTCGCCTCTGCCGGCGGACCTCGACGAACGAGCTCTGCTCACGGCGGCGGTCCGGATCCTCGGGCTCTGGATCCTCGTCAGCGCCGTCACCGGACTCCTGAACAGCGCGGGTTCTGCAGTAGTGACCGTCGTCAATGCGCTGCGCGGACAAGCCTCGTTCCGCGCAGCCATACTAGGGCCGCAGTTGGCCTCCTTGGCAGTGAGCACCATCACTCGTGTCGCGGAGATCGTGTTCGGTCTCCTCTTCGTGCTGCGCGGCAAGGCAGTCGCGACGTGGGCGCTCGGTCGGGAAGGCTCCGACGTGTGAGTTCAAGTCTGAAGTGCAACGCTTCGACCTCTGACGCTCCCGTCTACCAGGCTTGTACATAGCACTCCTCCGGGGTCTTGTAGCCCAGCCGCTTGCGGGGCCTTGAGTTGAGTTCGCGGGCGATCCGGTCGCAG
>JARLGT010000036.1 GCA_031292615.1 Coriobacteriia bacterium
CCCTCCCAGAGCAACGAGTTCACTTGGTCCAAGGCCTCCTCATGCGAGATCCCGACCTCGTCGAGTTCAGCGGGCCGGCCTAGCACCAGCCCCATTTGCCGAAATAGCATCGCAACGAAGCGCGTGTTGAATGCCTTGATCTGACCCGCACGAACCGCGTCGTCGAGGTAGGTGGTGAACTGCTCGATCTGGCTGCGGTAGATGCCCTCGTAGACGCGGCGTGTGGACTCGTAGTCGCCGATGTCTCTACGAAACACATTCGACATTTGTGACGAAAGGCGCACGGTCGCGTCGTGATACCGTCTCGCGATCTCAACCGCTGTGGGAGCCGATTCGGCCTCCGCCTTGATCTGCGCGAGCGATCTGTCGGCCCACCGCTTGATCGCCGAGACAACGAGGCTCTCCTTGCTCGGGGCGATCCGGTACAGAGTGCCCGTCGAGCATTTCAGGCGACTGGCCATCTCCGAGACCTTCAGCGACGCGAACCCCTCGGCTGCGATGAGTTCCATCAGCCCATCGAGAATCGTCGCGGTTCTGTCCGAAGCCAGACGTTTCGCTGCCATGCGCACCCCCCAACGCTCCGTGCGATGCCTCGATTCTTGCACATAGGTTGAGAAATCTCTTGTGCACAATATTTCTCGCTCTGTATCATCGAGTGACGAACCGGCGGCCACGTTCCCCCCGGACGGCGCCGGTTTCCCCCCTGGAGTCCGCGGACTCCTTGAGGCGTCCCCCTTTGGACGCCGGGCGTGCCCCGCCCCCACGGGGGGCACGCCCAGTTCACAGTCCGGGCGTCGATTGTGAGAGGACGAGGAGAGGCATCCATGCCGAACGCAGGGAACAACTGGGATACGAGGATGCCCGAGATCCGCAAATCCTTGAAAGCCCGCGGGATCGTGGCGTTTCCTTCACACGAGACGCATTCCCTCGTCGTGATGCCTACAGACGGTCGTGCCGTCGTCGAGGGGCAGCCGGACTGGGAGCATGTGTTCTCGGCTCCTGAAGTGTTCATCTCGGAGGATGAGCTGGCCGCGGAGGACTACAAGGAGATCGTCCTGCGCAAGGTGACCGCCGCGCTCGGGCGCCTGCCACAGGGCTAGGCAAGCCGGACGCCGTCAGCCACCCGCCTACTTCTCGATGGTGACGAGCGTCCCGATCGGCGTGTACGGCCAGACTTTTGCGGCGGCAGCCAACGGGAGTTCGACGCAGCCGAGGCTTTGCGGCGTCCCGAACGAGGCGCGATTGAACGAGTGGATCGCGTCGCCCCCATTGAAGTAGCTGATCCAGCGGATCCCGGGGTCGTTGTAGTGGGTGCCGTCTGGGTTGGTGCCACTCATCGTGCCCACGGGGATGTGCTCGAACACCGGAAACGTGCCGAGTTGTGTGGGCGCAGCTGGCACGCCGGTATTGCCCGGGGACGTCAGGATTACTCGGCCGTTGTGCCAGAGGGTCAGCGACTGCGGCTCGTTGCGATGAACGAACACGTAGCTGTAGCCGACGGTCCGAGCCTTGCCCGCCAGAGCGTCGTTGATCAACGCCGACCAGACCGTGGGTCCGGCCACTCCGTCGGCGGGCAACCCATGCGTATCCTCAAACGTCATGATCGCGCCGTACGTGATCTCGCTCAGCCGGCCGACGTGCCACATCTCCTGCAGCTCTCGCGGCGTGCTGGGGTAGCGCCATGAGAACGCCCCCGGCGGCGGCGAGAGCGCCGCAGCGATCTGAGCGGCTGCAGAACTCGCCACGGGCGTTCCAGACGGCTGCCAGCTCACCGGGAGGTAGCCGAGTTGCGCGAGCAGCTGCTGGAGCCGCAGCGTCGAGCCCGAAGCGACTTGCCACTGCACCGTGCGGGTCAGCTGGGCCGCGCGCTGCCCAGCGAGGTGCACGGCCACCGGGAGCTCGACGCGCACGGTGGTGGCGAGCCCGAAGCCCGTCCCGCTCGGCTGGAACGCCAGCGTGTGCGCGTCCAGCTCGCGCCAGCTACCCGCGACGGTGGGCGTCACCTTGGGTCGCGCCTGCCCGAGAACGGAATCGACCGGTCCGGAGAAGGTCAGCTTCAGCGGGGCGGTTGGCGTGATCGTTCCCGCGGTTGAGGGCTCGGCCAACGCCTGCCGATACGGCCTGGCGGCGAACCAGTTCACCCGCACGGGGGCCGAGACACGTTCCCACGACCGTGCGGCAGACGAGACCTCGACCTGCCCAGCGCTCTTACCGCCGTGGGCGAGCACGCCGAGACTCACCGTTGCCTGGGGCTTCGGCAGCCTGCGTGCAGAGGACCCATCGACGGCGACCACGCGCACGGGGGTGTCGAAGACGGCGTAGGCCGGCAAGCCGTCTTTGACCTGAAGCCAGGTCTCACGCAGCGACGCCCTGGGCGTCTGGAGGGTCAAGCGCGACGATCGAACCGAACCAACGAGCCAGCCGATCCACACAGGACGGGCCACCGTCACATCAACCGTCAACCACTCGCCAGAGCCGAGCTGGCCGATAGGCCATATGCTCTGCCCGGTCAATCGAGCCGGCACCCGTGCGCCACTCGCCGAGCGAACCTCGACACCGATGACCCGACCGGCGAAACCCGGCAGTCTGACGCCCGCAAGCGCGTCCGGGCTCGCGCTGAGGCCCGGCTGCGGCCACGCGAGAAGCGCGGTCGCCACGACCGCGCCGAGAATCGCGACACCCACGACGGCAACGGCGATGAGCGAGACGCGCCGTCGCTCGGCCGCCATCGCCTCGGCCCTCGACGCTCGCCTGGAGGCTGGAGGTGCCGACGAGTGGCTGGCCGCGGCGCCGCCCGCCGAGCCGGCCAACGTTTCTGCCCCGGGAGGGGCGACGCTGACCTCGGCGATTCCCGGGCCGTCCTGCTCGGCGACTGGGGGCAGCGGCCAGCCACACTCTGGGCAGCTCTCCAGAGCTTCGTCGCCGATCTCGCTGTTGCAGTGCAAACACGTGCTCATGCCGATCCCGCCATCTACAGACGTGGGGGTCCCGCGTCTTCTCGCAACCCATGTTCACTTCTTCGCACGCGGTCATCGTTGAGTGCTTCTGCCCGGTTACTCGCCGGACCGCGCACAACTTCATTCCCCGACCGGCGGACCGCACCGAGGCCTGGTCCGCTGGACGGCGGGCCGCGTCTCAATAGCACGGCCGCTGCCACTGCGGCTGCAAGCACAACCGCTGCCAGAACCCAGAGCGCCACCGCCCAGATCGGCGAGCGTCCAGCCGACGCACGCTTCGAGGACAGCAGAGGCACGCGAGCTAGCACGGTGCCGCCTTGCGACACCACCAAGGTGGCAATCTGCCCGTCGGCCGCCGACTTCGCAGCATCGGGAGAGAGCAGCACGACGCGCTTGATCACCGGACCGCCAGGTGCGAATACGACGCCGGTGGCCGCCCGGGACGCGTACAGAGTGACGCGACTGCCGGCCTGCTCGGCGGTGTGCGTCTCGTCGGCCGACACCAGCGTGCGAACCTTGCAGTTGGCAAATCCCCAGTTGAAGAGCTTGCGCATGTCGTTGAAGCGCGCGGCCTCGGACGGCGTTCCAAGCACCACACCGAGCAGCTCGACGCCGTTGCGCTTGGCCGCCCCCACGTAGCAGAATCCTGCGCCGCTCGTGAAGCCGGTCTTGATGCCTTCGAGCCCCGCGTAGTGGCCCATGAGCAGGTCGCTCGACGCGTACGTGACCGAGGTGCCGTTGGGCCGAGGAACACTCACCTTGGACTGGCCGACTATCTGGCGCAGCACAGGGTCGGCCATGATGTGCCTGCCGAGCACCGCGAGGTCATCGGCGTTCGAGACCTCCCTGCCGCTGAGCCCGTTCGGGTCGACGGCGTGCGTGTGCCCGAGTCCGAGTGACGCGGCCTTGGCGTTCATCATGGCCACGAACTTACCTTCCGAGCCGCCCACGTGGATTGCGAGTGCCATCGCCGCGTCGTTGGCCGAGTGGATCAGCATGATATCCAGGAGCTGCTGCACCGTGAGACGTTGGCCGGCCTGCAATCGCACGCCGCCATTGCTGATCTCGGACTGCCTCGTGACGACGACCACGTCGCTGAGGTTTGCGTGCTCCCTGACGACCAGCGCGTTGAGCATTTTGATGGTGCTGGCGACGTGTCGTGTCTGTGTTGGGTGAGTCTGCCACAGAACGTGCCCGTCCATCGTCATGAGGAGCCCCGAAGGCACCGAAATGGGCGGCGAGGCCGATGCGCGGGCAGCAGCGGGAAATCCCATGACCGCCGCTGCCAGGGACACCAAGGTTGTGAGATGCTGCAGTTTCTTCAAGCGGTTCGTGATGGCGCCGTCTCCAAGCTGCCGGACCGTCATCTCGCACCATGATGGCGCAACCGTGTGAACACCTTGTGGAGGCGTTCACACCGAGCCCGCGGCGGGACACTACCCAATCTAGCCTGGCTCATCAAGAAACGGATTGGGAACCGGCTGGCCGAGGACCACAAGAAAAGTAAGCCCACAAGACGAGAACAGGCCAGAAGCTGCTGGGCTTCTGACCTGCGATAAGACTTGGTCGCGGGGGCCGGATTTGAACCGACGACCTTCGGGTTATGAGCCCGACGAGCTACCAGACTGCTCCACCCCGCAATGTATTCTTCGCCGCGTACGGCGGATACGCAGAATAGCATCGCACCTCCGAGGAGGCAAGCCTCGCGCATCAGCCACTCCGGACACACAGGGCAAGTTCAGGATCCGGTTCGATCTCGGCAAGCCGCCGTCAGTACGATCGCAACAGGGCGACAAAGATGGCAGGACCGACCTCAAGCCGTGTCGCAATCGCCCCGATATGACCACTAGCGGCACCGGTTCAGGGTCGGTGTTCGCGCAGTTTCTGTGGAGAACGCCTGAACGGCCGGTGTGGCACTCGTTTTGCACTAGTGTGGGTGCAAGCATTTACAGGGTTTTACGTGGGCAAACGGGTGAAATCCGCCCACGATGGTGGTAAAGTGTGAAGAGACGCTTCCGCCGGAGCGCCTTGTTTGTGCGCGCTTCCGGCGTAGCACATGCACCAGAAGGCAGGGCAATGAGGAACGGGCTCCACCGCATAGGCGCCAAGCAGATCGGCGTGCTGGTACTGGCAGCACTGCTGCTTTCGTGCGCTCCAGCCTTCGCGGAAACGACCTCGACGGCCAACAGCACCGCGACCTCGTCGACGCCATCCTCCACAAAGGCAGCGACCAAGTCGACATCCTCAAGCAGTTCGAGCCAGGACTCCTCGGCGATCAAGACTCCAGTCGACGCCAAGACTCAGGCTTTCCGCGATGCTCTGGCCGCCCACGAGGCACAACTCGAGGCCTTCAAGGCAGAGCTCTCCGCGATGGACACCGAACTCGAGATCGCGTCGCAGCAGTACGACGCGGCCTCCGACCAGCTCAACCAGCTCAACAGCCGAGTCAGCGCGGCAACCGCGGACATGGCCGCCGCGCAGAAGGCCTACGCCTTCCAGTCCGACATCCTGGGCAAGCGCGCCAGTTCCATGTACAAGGATGGAACGCTGGGGGGCGTGGAGGTTCTGCTCGACTCCAAGTCGGTCACCGACTTCGTCGCGCGGGTCAAGTTCCTCAACACGGTCGGTCTGGCCGACGCCTCGGCGGCTGACTCGCTCAAGGCCCAGAAGGACCAGATGCAGCAGCAGCTCAACGACTTGAAGAACTCACAGGAGCAGGCTCAGTCGCTCGAGTTCGAGATGGCTGCGCGCAAGATTGAGGTGCAGCTGCGCATCACCGAGCGTCAGCAGATGATGGCGGACACCGAGGGTAATCTCTCCAGCTTGCTCAACACCGAGGCTTCGCGCCGCGACGCCGAGCAGTCCACTCTGCTACAGCAGGTCCTGTCCGGCGCGAACAAGGCCGGCATCGTCGTGGTCCCGGGCTCGCCGGTTGAGACCGCCCTCGCCTACCACGGCATCCCGTACGTCTGGGGCGGTGCGACTCCCGCCGGCTTTGACTGCTCGGGCCTGATCATGTACGTCTTCGCCCAGCATGGCGTGAACCTGCCGCACTACTCGGGCTCGCAGTTCCAGCTCGGCGAGAAGATCGACCTTTCGGCCATCCAGCCTAACGACGTGGTGTTCTTCGGCAATCCCGTCCACCACGTGGGCATGTACGTCGGCGGCGGCTACTTCATCGAAGCTCCGTATACCGGCTCCTACGTCAGGATTTCGAAGCTCTCTAGCCGCAACGACATCGCCGGCGTCCGCCGCTACGCATGGGTGCCGCGTGTCGGAGCCCCCAAGGGCGCCGTGAGCAGCGTTTCCAGCGCTCTGAACTCCGTCAAGTAACAACGGCACCAACACGATCGCCCGAAGCCCCGCCCACTGCGGGGCTTCTTGGTTTGAGGGCTTGGGCACGTAGAACTCGGCGAGTCGCGCTTGGCGCTCTATCTCGCACGACGCATTTTGGGAGGAACGCTTGAAGGACATCATCGCCGCAGCCCTCGAGGCCGCGACCGCAGCCGGCTCCACGTACGCCGACGTGCGCGTAGTGGATACGGCCGAGGAGGAGATCGGCGTGGCATCCGGAGTCGTCGAGGGCGTCGAGCGCTCCGACAGCTTCGGCCTGGGGGTGCGTGCCATCGCCGACGGCGCCTGGGGCTTTGCGTCGAGCAATGTCGTGACGCCCCAAAGCGCCGTGCGGGTCGCCCGCGAAGCCGTCGCGATCGCGCGTGCCTCGGCGCTCGTCGCGAGCGCACCGGTGCACTTGGCGCCGGTCGAGTCCGCGCACGGCACGTGGTCATCGCGAGCCGAGATCGACCCCTTTGCCATCTCGCTCGAGGACAAGCTCACACTGCTTTTCGCCGCCGATGAGGCGCTTCGCAGCCAGCCTGCCGTCACTCTGACCAAGGCCGAGCTGAGCTTCCGTCGCCAGCACTGGTGGTTCGGTTCCAGCGAGGGAGCCATGATCGAGCAGACCGCAATCGAGTCCGGCGCGAGCATCGTGGCCTACGCTGTGGAGGACGGCGAGGTGGTGAGCCGCTCGTATCCCAATAGCCACGGCGGCGGTTGGTCACAGGCCGGCTGGGAGTACGTTGTCGGTCTGGACCTTGTCGGCCATGCTCCCCGGGTCGCCGAGCAGGCGGCCGCACTGCTTTGCGCCCCGTACGTCGAGGCGGGAACGCGCGACCTGATCATCGACGCCAGCCAGATGTCGCTGCAGGTGCACGAGTCGATCGGCCACCCCACCGAACTCGATCGGGTGCTCGGCGAAGAGGCTGCGTTCGCGGGAACGTCGTTCGTGACGCTCGACGACATCGGCAGCCTCAAGTACGGAAGCGAGTTCGTGACGGTCACGAGCGATGGCACCGTGCCTGGGTCGCTCGGCAGCTTTGGGTGGGATGACGAAGGCGTACCGGCGCAACGCGACTACATCGTTCGCGAAGGCATCCTTCAGGGCCTCCAGAGCTCGCGTGAGACCGCGCCGGCAATCGGGCGGACCAGCAACGGTTGCATGCGTGCCGACGGCTGGAATCGCATCCCACTCGTCCGCATGACCACTGTCTCGCTCGAGCCGGGCACGTGGGGCTTCGATGAGTTGGTCGCCGACACCGAGGGTGGCCTCTACATCGAGACCAACAACTCGTGGTCGATCGACGACAAGCGGCTCAACTTCCAGTTCGCCACCGAGATCGGCTGGGAGATCGAGAACGGGCGACTAGGCCGCGTGGTCCGCCAACCCAACTACACCGGCATCACGCCTCACTTCTGGGGCAGCTGCGACGCCGTGTGCTCCCGAGATCACTGGAGTGTGTGGGGCTTGGCCAACTGCGGCAAAGGCGAGCCGATGCAGGTTGCCCGCGTCGCCCATGGCGCCGCTCCCGCGCGCTTCCGCAACGTACAGGTTGGAGTTGGTCGTCGATGATGACGCCGGAGCAGGCTCGCGAACTGGCCCGTCGCGTCGTCGCCCTCACCGCAGCCGACCAGGCAGAGTGTTTCGTCGCCGCCGAGACCAACGCGCTGACGCGCTTCGCCAACAGCCGGATCAACCAGAACGTCGCCGAGGAAGACGCGCTCATCAGCGTGCGCGCGGTCGTGGGCAAGCGAGTGGGTGTCGCGTCCACCAACCGCCTCGACGACGAGTCGCTACGCCGTGCCACGGAGGCCGCGGTCACGGCGGCACGCGTCTCGCCGGAGGACCCCGAGTTCCTCGGATTGCCCGGCCCTGCGCTTGTCACAATGCCCCAGCGCGCCTTCGCCGCTACCCGCGGTTTCGACGCCGAGGCCCGCGCCCGCGCTGCCGGCGCCATCATCGAGCAGTCCTCGGCGCACGGCCTATCGGCAGCCGGCAAAGTACGCGCCGCCGAGCACGTGACCGCCGTGGCCAACTCGCTGGGTGTCGACGTCGGCATGGCCGTTACCGGCGCGCAGGCAACCGTGCTCTCGGCAGGGCACGACGGTGGGAGCGGGTGGGCAAGCTTCCTGGACGCCGACGCAGCCAACCTGACACCCGACACGCTTGGCCGCGTCGCGGCCGACCTCGCGTTGCGCTCGGCGAGCCCGGGCGCGCTGGTCGCAGGCACGTATACGGTGGTACTTGGGCCTGAGGCCGTAGCCGACATCCTCGACTTCCTCGCGTACGTGGGGTTCTCGGCCAAGGCGGTCGACGAGGGGCGCTCGTTCATGAGCGGACGCTCGGGCCAGAAGCTGATGAGCGAACTGGTCTCGATCGCCGACGACGCGCTCGGCGGCCATGCGATGGGCACGACATTCGACTTCGAGGGGCAGCCGAAAGTGCGCGTGCCGCTAGTCGAGCGCGGCGTGATCGGGCAACCCGTGACGGACTCGTACTGGGCGGCCAAGCTTGGCGTAGCGAACACCGGGCACGCACTCCCTGCGCCAAACACCTATGGGCCGATGCCGGCCAACCTGGAAGTCGCCGCGGGTGACGCGACCCTCGACGAGCTGATTGGCAGCGTGAAGAGCGGCGTGTACGTCACACGCTTCCACTACGTCAACGTCGAAGACCCTATCAGCGTGCTGCTCACGGGCATGACGCGCGACGGAACGTTCGCTATCGAGAACGGCAAGCTCGGCAGGCCGCTTAAGAATCTGCGGTTCACTCAGAGCGCTGTCGACGCTCTCGCCAACTGCCAAGGCGTGACGCGCGAGCGCACGTTCGTAGGCACTGAGGAGGGCGCCTCGTACGTTCCGGCGCTGCTGCTTGGCACGTTCGCGTTCACCGGGCAGACGGCCTAGAGACGGCGACGCGAACCGGCCCGACATCGCCAAGACACAAGAGGGCCCCGGCGAGCTTCACACGCCGGGGCCTCCATGAGTTCTCGGTCGCCCGGAGGGGCGTCCGGACGGACCAAGAGTGCTCAGTCCGCGACCCTCGCAAGCGAGGGCTGCAACATAGAGGATTGTCGACCGAATCCGGCGCGGACTTTAGGGTGTAGCCGCAGCTCAGGGCTGTTTCTTGATTGGCGGCGCTTCGCGATGGCAGCCGCGACAGTTCTGCTTCTGCACCTCGGTGATCTTGGGATGGTGCTGCGGCATCTTCTTGGAATCGAGCTGCGCCTTGGTCAGTGCCGGTGGAGCGCCACATCCCGACAGGCCCAGCACGGTGCAGGCCAGAGTCAGGGCCACCACAACCTCGATCCCGCGTCTGCTCATCGGTCCCCCGTCGTCATCCTGGTGGCAGCTGGCTGCATTCGCGCGGCAGTCGCAAAGTCATCCGAACGGCGACAGTGTAGCGCCTCGAGCAGCGAGTAGGCACGGTGCGTGCGTATAATCGGCAACATCGAATCCCCCGCCCGCGCGGATTGTTGCGTGGGCATGCACAAGAAGGCGCCTCTAAACTGACTTCCCTTCACTCAAATCCCGAGCGTTCATCTGCGGCTGAGACGCCGTGCCAACAGTGCGAGGCCGCGCTTTGAGGCCGCGGCACAGTGCCCGCTACGGCCATCGGCGCGACGGCGGAGTGCGCCAGATTCGCAGCGATGGTGGCGTGCACTATCCGGGCGTCGATCTGCCCGCAGACGTTGCCGCCGAGACCGGAGGCGCCACGCCCGACTCGGCGATTGACGACGGCCGACGCCTGTCGCCCGCTCGCGACACCGGCCTCGAGATCTCGAGCCGCGTGTCTCGGCAGCAGGACAGCGCGGCCCGTCGGCAGCGCACGACCGTCATCGTCTCCATCGTCGCAGTCGCCGTCCTCATCTCGGCGGCGATTGGTTGGCGCTACGTCTCCGACCGTATGGCCGCGGCGTCTCCACTGACGGCCGAGACCGCCTCCGGCAAGGTCGTGGGCAACATCGCGCAGACGCTCTCGGGACATGGCTCGACGACTTCGGCGTCGGTGCACGCAGCCGCCACGCCCATCTTTGCGTACTACGGCAAGCTGAAGCTCCACCTACCGATTCCGCTGGCGGACCTCACCGAGATCGGCTTTCATCAGGCCTCGTACGGCTACGCGCTTCGCATGAAGACAACGATGAAGGACGCCAACCTTGCCTTGGCGGCCAAGAACAAGTCGACCGGCCGAAACATCTCCAAGCAGCCGTCGGGTCCCGATGCGGTCATGACCGGCTACGTGATCCGCATGTGGCGCAACCGACCGGGCCGGCCCGACACGGCGGCCGACGTTGGAGCTCTCGCCGGCACGACGGTGCTCGCTCCGGTCAACGGCACCGTCATCAAGATCAAGCCGTACCTCTTGTACGGCAAGTATCCCGACTACGAGCTGCACATCCACCCGGACGGCACGTCGGGGTTGGACCTCGTGATGATTCACCTGACCAACCTCACGGCGCATGTGGGCGACCATGTCGACGCGGGTGTCACTCCACTGGCTCGGGTGCGCAAGCTCTCCGACAAGTTCCACGACCAGCTGGCCGACTACACAGTTGGCGGCGGCGACCACGTTCACATCCAGGTCAACAACATCTACTACAAGGGCTACAAGGGTCTGATCGGCGCGATTACGGTGCCGCGCTCACCGGGCGTTGCTAGCACGACCGGCGGGACATCGACGCCAGTGGGCGCCTCAAGCGGCTCGGATGACAGCGGTAGCGACGACTCCGCCAACGGGGACTAGCGGGTCGTCAGGCGGTTGGCTCGCCGCCGGGCTGCACGACTGGCGGGGTGTCGTGGGAAGCCGTCTCCTCGCTCGCGAGCGGAGCGGTGGTTGGCTCGGCGGTCTCGGCGCTGGCTCGCTCGATGAAGCCGCGGAATCGACGATCGAACTCGGAGCGCACCAGCATCACTCGGCGATCGCACCCTCGGCACTTCAGGCCGATATCGGCGCCCACGCGCACAATCTCCCACTCGTTGGTGCCGCATGGATGCGGCTTCTTGAGCTTGACGACATCGCCAAGTTTCACGGGTGTGATGGGGACGGCCATGCGCGCCTTTCTGCGGTTTCGGCTCAGATATGCACTCAACGTGCAGCTCTCGCAGCGTGCGGTGCGGTATAACGGAGTATAGCGCCCGCCGATTCGCGGGAACGCCATGACTAGCGACCCTGCGCGAGAGGCTTTCGCGCACGACTTGGAGGTTGGCCCGCATGAAGACTCCAGCCGTGCTGTCCGTTCTGGGCGGGGACTGCGTCGGCATTGTCGCCGCGGTCTCGAGCGCGCTTTCCGAAGCGCACGCCAACATCGAGGACATCCGACAGACCATCATCGGCGGCATCTTCTCGATGACGATGCTCGTGACCGTCGATGAAGAAGCTACGGCCTTCGACGTGCTGCAGAAACGCCTCGCCGAGATCGGCGAGAAGATGGGTCTGCAGATCACGCTGCAGCGCGAGGACGTCTTCCGCTATATGCACCGAATCTAGTACGTCGCTCGCGCGCCGTGCCCTACGCTGCCCCGGTCCCATGCCTCGTCCCTGCCGCCACGCATTGCAACGGAGGTCGCTCGTGATTTCACCCGAGGAGATCGTCGAGACACTCACGATGATCACCCAGCAGAACCTCGACGTCCGAACGGTGACGCTGGGTCTGTCGCTGTCCAGCTGCGCCGACAACGACATCGACGTCATGGCGCGCAAGGTCTACGACCGCGTCACGTCCGCCGCCGAGCGTCTGGTTCCGGTCGCGGAGCAGATCGAGCGCGAGTTCGGCATCCCGATCGTCAACAAGCGCATCTCGGTGACACCCATCGCCAAGCTCGCCTCGGCCACTACGGCCGAGGACATCTCGCCGCTCGCGCTCGCACTCGACCGCGCGGCGCACGAGGTAGGTGTCGACTTCATCGGCGGGTTCTCGGCGCTTGTTCAGAAGGGTACTGGCGACGGCGACCGGCGGCTCATTGCATCGATTCCCAGCGCGCTGGCGGCCACGGAGCGCGTGTGCGCGTCGGTCAACGTCGCGACCACTCGCGCGGGCATCAATATGGACGCGGTCCTGCAGATGGCGCACATCGTCCGAGCCACCGCCGAGGCGACCTCCGATCGCGACTGCATCGGCTGCGCCAAGCTGGTCGTCTTCGCCAACATGGTCGAGGACAACCCGTTCATGGCAGGCGCCGTGCACGGCACTGGCGAACCGGACGAAGTCGTCAACGTGGGCATCTCGGGCCCGGGCGTCGTGCGCGCAATCCTGGCGTCCATGTCCGAGGAGGCAGACCTCACCGCTATCGCCGAGGCGATCAAGGCGACGTCGTTCAAGATCACGCGCGTGGGCGAGCTCGTGGCGAGAGAGGCCGCCAAACGCCTTGGGGTCGCCATGGGCATCGTCGACCTCTCGCTGGCCCCCACACCTGCTGAGGGTGACTCGGTGGCCGAGATCATTGAGGCGATGGGGGTCGGCCGCTGCGGCGGTCCGGGCACGACAGCGGCGCTCGCTCTGCTCAACGACGCGGTCAAGAAGGGCGGCGCGATGGGCACGAGCTCGATCGGTGGCTTGTCCGGCGCCTTCATCCCTGTGAGCGAGGACCAGGGCATGATCCGCGCCGCCGAGTCCGGCGCTCTGTCTATCGAGAAGCTCGAGGCAATGACAGCGGTGTGCTCGGTGGGACTCGACATGATCGCGATTCCGGGCGACACCACGGCCGAGACCATCGCCGGGATCATCGCCGACGAGTGCGCCATCGGTGTCATCAACTCGAAGACCACCGCAGTGCGACTCATTCCGGCGATCGGCAAGGGGGTCGGCGAGCGGCTGAAGTTCGGGGGGCTGCTCGGCGAGGCACCGGTCATGGCGGTCAACGAGTGGGCTGGCACTGTCTTCGCCCGCCGAGGCGGCCGCTTCCCCGCCCCTCTGCAGTCTCTGCGCAACTGACGCCACTCTGATACCACTCGTTGCGCCCGCGGCGGGTTCTTGCGTGCCGCTCGCAGGGCGCTCCGGAGAGTCCAGGCCGCACGGAGCCACGCCGCGGCCGGAGCTTGAGTGACTTGCGACACAACCGTTCTTCCCCTCCAATCGACCGCTTAGCGGATTGCTGTTGAGCACGGTTAATTGGGAGCCGATGACTCTCCTGCGCAGGAAAAGCACGGCACACACGTAGCTCGCTCCTCGCAGGCAAAAAGCCATATCTTATCGGAGTATTTGGAGGGGTCATGAAGAAGAGTCTGATCTTGGGCGTGCTCGTAGGCGCGGTCCTGTTCGCCAGTGCCGCCAGCTATGCCGCGGCCGACACCGCCACCATCACCAAGGTGGGTTCGGGTACCACCGCTCAGACCGCGACCGACACGGTCACGGTCAAGACGACGATCAACCCGAAGCTGGTCCTCACCGTCGTCACGCCGGCCGCCTCGCAGACCGTCGACTTCGGCACGCTCGACCCGGGCACCGTCACCGGCACCCAGCCCGTCAGCCTGACCGTTTCGTCCAACAAGACCTACAACATCACAATCGCCAAGGTCGGCGACGCGGCAATCGGCCTGAACACCACACTGGCCAACTCGACCAACAACGCAAAGACCGCAAGCCAGGTCTTCCCGGACACCTACAGCCTCAACGTGCCGTGGACCACGGACCCCGGTACCTACACCGCGACCGTCCAGTACACGGTTGTCCAGAACTAGAGTCTCGCATCACTAGTCGTCGCCCGAAGGCCTCTTGGCGACTTCCCTCGCCGAGGGGCCTTCAACTACACCATCGGTCGAACCACGGCTTCGCCCACTGACGAAGCCTGCTCTCGGAGGCAGCAATGAAACGGATCTTCATCATCCTGGCGCTCGTCGCGATTGCGCTCTTCACGGGAGTTGTGACCTACGCAACCGCCGACACGGCCATCATCAATGGCGTCGGCGGCGCGTCCCAGACAGCAAGCGATACCGTCACCGTCAAGGCGACGATCAACCCGAAGCTCACGCTCACGGTTGTAACTCCCGCAGCATCCCAGACCGTCGACTTCGGCACGCTTGACCCGGGCACCGTCTCGGCAGCTCAGAACGTCAACCTCACGGTCCAGTCGAACAAGACCTACAACATCACCAAGACAACGACTGGCGCGGCGCCCATCGGACTTGCAACCTCGCTCGCAAACTCAACCAACAACGCTCGCACGGCCGGACAGCTCTACGCGGACAGCTACCAGCTGACCGTACCGTGGACGACCGATCCTGGCTCCTACACCGCGACCGTTCAGTACACGGTGATCCAGAACTAGCACAGCATCCCTGTCGCTCTCATACGAGAAGACCCCCGCAACTGCCGATGCGGGGGTCTTCCATGTGGTGTGAGTTTGGCCCGCACTGCCGGCCGCGGGCCGATGGGCGAGTCTCGGCGAGCTAGGATTCCGAGAGCGGTTACTCCTCGTACTCGGAGTCTGGGAACGGGCGCTCGCGCTGCTCCGCGACCATCTGCGCGGCTCTCTCCTCGACACTCTTCTGCCGGTGGCGAGTCGAGCGTACCGCAATCACCCAGATGATTCGCACGAGGATCGCCACAACGATGATGGCGGCCAGGACGAGCACCCAGTACGGGATGAGCCAGACGTCTCGAGACTCCGTGATGGTGTCGGCACCGCCATTGGTGGCTTTGCCGTCTTCGCCAACTGGTGAGACATCCAGGCGCACCTTGAACTGCCCGAACGGCATCTTCTCGGCGAGCAGCGTGCCGCTGGCCTCTAGGTTGTTGCCAGCGAACGCCGTCAACCCGTCGATCGCGGTCTGGCGCTGAATCTCATTGTCGTTGCGGTCGAGCAGCAGCACGCGTGCGCCCACGCGCTGGTCAACGTTGCCCAAGTTGCGCACAAGGAAATCGAACGGCACGGACCCGCCGATCACGAACTGCGGGACGGTGAAGGGGCGGATCTCGAGCTTGTGCACCAGGTCGCCCGCAACACGCAAAGTGACTCGCGCGCCGAGGCGACCCGAGATGTTGGACTGAGCTCCCTGGCCAGGTTTGGGCGGCTCGAAGGACTCGAAGAAGATGATGACGTTGTGGTCGCCTGGAGGGACCGTTGGAGG
>JARLGT010000037.1 GCA_031292615.1 Coriobacteriia bacterium
CAACGCCCGACCGCGAAAGAGACTGGGATTCGAGACCCCGAAGGAGCGCTATGTACACGCCTGGTAGACGGGAGCGTCAGCGGTCGAAGTGTTGCACTTCAGACTTGAACTCACGCCGACTCAGCTGAGCCCGACTGCGACAGCCCTCCGCTGTCCGGAGGCGCGGGGTGTGGTTGCGGGACCGTCAACCCAGCCTCGCGCATCGCCTTCAGGTTCACAGGGAAACAGACGATTTCGGCGTCGCGTGGGAATCCGTGACGCGCGATGACCTGTTCGTACGTCAGGCGCTGCATGTGGATGATCGCGCCGGACGGGGCGCCATGGGCCCGAATGGCAGGAGCGTCGGACTTGAGCGCGTAGAAGTAGCCGACGTCTGGCAGCTTCGCGTCGCCCACGGCCCCTCCCCTAGGGTTCGGTCTAACAACGTTTATACGGACCCGCATAACCGTCTTACGCAGACCGCCGGGTGTCGCATAAGACAATAGCACCGCAGCTCACGTCCTTGGGACGAGTGTTACGCGGACCCGCATAAGCCCTGCTCGGCACTCGCTCGGACTCCCAACATTCACGTCGGATGGCTGGGGTTTGCACATCGTTCCGCATGCCTCTTGCGCTCTCACCTTGGCTGCCGTTCAATGGTGGCGAGACCCTATAGCACGGTGGAGGCGACACATCGTGACCGACTGCGTTCTCTACGCTCGCGTCAGCACAAAAGAACAGCAAGACGAGGGCTACTCGCTCGATGCCCAGCGCAAGGCTCTGGCACGGTTCTGCGACTCTCACGGCCTGACTCCCGTCGCTTCCTTCGAAGAGGCCGAGAGCGCCAGCAAGCCGGGGCGCAGAGAGTTCGCTGAGATGGTGACGTACTTTGCCTCGCATCCAAACGTCCGGACGCTCGTCGCGTGCAAGCTTGATAGAGTCGCCCGCAACTGGAACGACAGCCTCGCACTACAAAACCTCGGGGTGAGGATCAGACTCGTGGAGGGCGACGTCGGCGAGGGTCCGGAAGGACGGCTCAACGCCGACATTCAACAGTCATTCGCCAACTTCTACTCGCTGAATCTAAGCCGCGAAGTTAAGAAGGGGATGCACGAGAAGGCGGTCCAAGGGGGGTGGGGCCATCGTGCCCCGCTGGGCTACCTGAACGAGAACAAGGCCATCGTGCCTGACCCTGCCAGCGCCGACCACGTGGCCTTCGCCTTCGAACGGTACTCCACGGGCCTCGTCTCACTTGTCGATCTCGCAAACGAAGTGTACGCGCGTGGCCTGCGCACCAAGGGTGGAAACAAGGTCGGTAAGAGCACGCTTCACCACGCGCTCACGAATCCGATCTACTGCGGACTCATCCGAGAGAACGGTGAGCTGCATCAGGGGCAGCACTCCCCTCTTGTCTCTGCACGCCTGTTCGAGCAAGTGCAGGCCGCATTCGAACCGAACCGCAACGGCAACAAGCAGCACAAACACGAGTTCCTGCTGCGCGGCTTCCTTACCTGCGCGGACTGTGGGTGCAAGATCACGGCTCAAGAGACCAAAGGCCACGTCTACTACCGCTGTACGCACGGCAAGGGCAAGGACGCCTGCGGGCAGCGTGGAACGGTACGCGAGGAGAGACTCGTGCCGCAGGTCGCTGACGTGCTGCGCAAGATAGCCCTCAAGCCGCACCACGTCTCTGCTCTCCTGCGACACGCCGAGGAACTGGACTCAGACCTTGTTGGCGAATCCCTGCGCCAGCAAGAGGCTCTGAGGCTCCAGATCGCGGAGGTCGAGCGCAAGGCCTCGCTGCTCGCTGACAAGCTGCTCGACGGCACGGTCAGTGATACGGTCTACCGTGAGAAGGCGAAAGCGCTGACCGATGAAGGCAACGCTTTCAAACTGCGCCTCTCGGCGCTTCAAACCACACCTATCGAGACAACGCCGCTGGTCAAGGCTCTGACTGACGCGGCGGCGGGCGCGAGCATCACCTTTGAGAACGCTTCCCCTGAGGTAGCACGGGAAGTGCTCGCGCTGACACTTTCAAACCTGTCGCTCTCTCACGGTGAAATAGTGTCCTACCAGTGGAAACGCCCCTTCGAAGTCCTCGAATTGGACTCCAAAGGGGCGCTATGTGAAGAATGGTGGGCGATAGAGGATTTGAACCTCTGACCCCTTCCGTGTCAAGGAAGTGCTCTCCCCCTGAGCTAATCGCCCATCTGGCAGCCCCCTGAGAGGCAGCGAACGATAGTGTAGCAAAGCCTTCGCTGAAGTGAAGCCCCCATTCTCAACCGCGGGTGCCAAGTATGCGAAATTGACCCTTGCACGCCCGAAAAGGTGCCGCTAGACTGGCTAAGCGCGCGGACGTGGCTCAGCTGGTAGAGCACAACCTTGCCAAGGTTGGGGTCGCGGGTTCGAATCCCGTCGTCCGCTCCATCGACCCGATCGAAGGCTGGTCAGAGGGTCCCGAGAAACGGGCCTGAACGGCCAGCCTTCTTTTCATAAGGCGGCACATCGGCCGCCCATAATGGCGACGTGGCCAAGTGGCAAGGCAGGGGCCTGCAAAGCCCTTATCCCCGGTTCGAATCCGGGCGTCGCCTCCAAGAACGAATACGGCCGACAGGGCAATCCCCTGCCGGCCGTTTCTTGTTGTCTGTGATGCAGATTGCGTGCACCGCCCGGCAGCGACGCCGCGGCCCGCATCCAGACACGCCATGGGGCCAGCTCGGCTAGGTGCCGACCGACCGCTTGGTCACTGAGAGGCTTGTGCTAGCTCGCGTACTTGAGCTCAATGCGCTTGGCCTGCTCGAGACGCATCAGGCCGCGCTCAACGTCACGCGGGTCCGGGATGTTCTCGACGGCCCACTGAATTATCTCAGCGGGTACGAGGGGATAGCGCTTTCGCGCTTGAGCCAGGGTCATGGCTGCTCCTTCTGCTACGACTATTGCTACGACTGGTGGTGTGGTGTGATGACCCTTACGCCGGTAAGTGTCCCTTCCTCGGCCGTGTAGCGCAAGACAGCCCGCTCGTGGGCGAAGCCGAACCGTAACCTTGGGCTTGAGCCTAAGAACCCCAGCGCTTGAAGAGGTTGTGCTCGACATCGAGCACGTCGAGCACCTTGCCCACAACGAAGTTGACGAGGTCGTCGACGGACTCCGGCTTTGTGTAGAACGCAGGCATCGCAGGGACGATGATTGCGCCAGCCTCGGCGGCGGCGGTGAGATTGCGCAGGTGGATGAGGCTCATCGGCGTCTCACGCGGCACCAGAACCAGCGGCCGGCGCTCCTTGAGCATCACATCGGCCGCGCGTTCCGGCAGGTCGTCCGCCAGGCCGTGCGCGACCGAGGCGAGGAAGCCCATCGAGCACGGCGCGACAATCATCGCGTCGGTGCGGTGCGAGCCTGAAGCCATCGCGTCGAACATGTCCTCGGGATACGCGACGCGCAACTTGTCAGCCGTTGGGAGCTCTAGGAACGCCGCCAGCGCCACGGCTGCGACCCGAGCATCCTCCGACGGCAGCTGAAAGCCCAGCTCAAAGGCGGAGACTTCTCGGCCTGCTTCGGTGAAGACGACGGAGACGTCGTGGCCAGCAAGCACAAGCTGCTCGATCAGGCGCATGCCGTAGCAGCTGCCCGAGGCCCCCGTTACGACAACCGTGCATGCACCCATCGCTGCCTCTCCCCTCACCTTGGCCACCGGTCGACGACTCCGCCGAGCAGAACCACGACGGCCACCATTCCATTCACGTTGAAGAAGGCCGCGTTGACCCGCGACATGTCATCCGGCGAGATGATCGCGTTCTCGTAGAACAGCAGGCCGGCGGCGATGGCCACGCCCGCGTAGTACGCCCACCCCACGCCCAGCAACCATCCGCCGAGCGCGAACAGGACGATCGTAAGCGCATGGGTAATGCGCGTGACCGTCAGGCCTGTGGCGACGCCGAAGTCGGCCGGGATCGAGTGAACGCCGTCGCGCACGTCGCACTCGTAGTCCTGTGTCGCGTAGATGATGTCAAAGCCCGCGGTCCAGATCGCGACGGCGGCGCCCAGGACCCACGGCGCTGGGTTAGTCAGCGGCGCACCCACCGCGGCCCAGCCGCCGGTCACGCCCAAACCGAGGCAGATGCCCAGCCAGAAGTGGCAAAACCACGTGAAGCGCTTCAGGTACGGGTAGACGACGAAGAACGCCAGCGGAATCGGCCACAGCCAATGCGTGATCGGTGCAAGCTGAAAGCACGCGAGTACGTAGGCCACCAGCACGATCGCCGAGAACACCCAGAGCTCGGCGCGCGAAATCGTGCGCGCGGGAATCGGCCGACCAGCGGTACGAGGATTGCGTGCGTCTATCTCGGCGTCCACCGCGCGATTGACGACGAAGGCGAAGCTGCGCGCACCCACCATGGCGACCGTAACCCAGATCAGCGCCCACAGCGTAGGCATTGGGTTCTGGGGGTCGCCGAAGGCCGGGTTGACCCAAGGTGTTGCTACGGTCCCGCCGACGACCGCCGCGCCGTACAGCGCGCCGAGGTAGGCGTACGGCAGCGCGAAGATCGAGTGCTCGAACTTGACCAGCTCGGCGAAGGTCTTGACCTTGCCGGACCGCTTGATGGCCGCCTCGCTCACAGTCCCAGCTCGCCCCACAGCTCGTCGACGCGCGCCTTGACCTCGGCGGACATCTCGAGCGAGTCCGGCCACTCGCGCTCATGGCCTTCGCCGGGAAGCGGCTTGGTAGCGTCGATGCCCATCTTGTAACCGAAGCTCTGGTAGTTGCTCGAATGATCGAGGCGGTCCAGCGGGCCCTTCGAGATCAGGATGTCTCGGCTGGGATCAACGTTGTTGAAGCAGCGCCACGCCACCTGCGAGTAGTCGTGACAGTCGACGTCGGCGTCGACGACGATCACGAACTTCGTGAACATCATCTGGCCCATCGACCATGCGAAGTTCATCACGCGAAACGCCTGACCCGCGAACTCCTTCTTGAGCTGGAAGATCACGCAGTTGTGAAACACGCCTTCGAGCGGCATGTCGTAGTCGATGATCTCCGGCATGATCGCCTTGATGACCGGCAGGAAGAGACGCTCCGTGGCCTTGGCGAGGTAGTCGTCCTCCATAGGCGGCGGGCCGACGATCGTCGCGCAGTAGATCGGTTCCTTGCGCATCGTGATGGCCTCGACGTGAAACACCGGGAAGTAGTCGGCCAGTGAGTAGTAGCCAGTGTGGTCGCCGAACGGACCCTCCCAGCGCGTCTCCTCCAGGTCGGTCCAACCTTCGAGCACGATCTCAGCGTGTGCTGGAACCATCAGGTCGTTGGTGATGCACTTGACGACCTCGACCGACTCGCCCCGAACGATGCCCGAGAACAGGTACTCGTCAATCAGCGGAGGTACCGGAGCGGTGGCCGAGAAGATCGTGCACGGGTCGGCGCCGATGGCGACGCTCACGGGCACGCGTGTCGCGCCGGCTGCCTTCCATGCGCGCATGTTCTTGGCGCCGTCGTGGTGCTCGTGGATGTGAAGCCCAGTGGTGTTCCTGTCGAACACCTGGAGGCGATACATCCCCACGTTCGGCTTGCCCTTCGGGTCACTGGTGACCACGAGCGGAAGCGTGACGAAAGGGCCGCCGTCTTCGGGCCAGGTAGTGAGCACGGGCAGCTTGGTCAGGTCGACCTCCTCGCCGCGCAGAACCACCTGCTGGCACGGAGCCTTCTTGACCTCCTTGGCACCGGACGTGGCCAAGTCCTTGAGGTTCATGACGATGTCGAGCTTGCCCCTCATCGACGCAGGCATGTCGAGGGGCAGCAGGTCGGTGACGCGCTTGGCAACACCGTCGAGATCCTTCCACGTGCCCGTCTCGGAGTCGACGCCCAGAGCCCACGACATACGCTCGTAGCTGCCCATGAGGTTGATCGCCACCGGCATTCCATAAGGCTCGCCGGTCTGTCGGTTGATGGGGTTCTCGAAGATCAGCGCCGGGCCCACCTGCTTGCTGACGCGGTCGGTGATCTCTCCGATCTCGAGGTTGGGATCTACCTCGGC